>NZ_JAQECM010000021.1:0-33325 GCF_027669965.1 Candidatus Collinsella stercoripullorum
GGCCGTGGCGGCGACCGCGGCGGGCGCGGCAACTTCGGTCCGCGCGGCGGCCGCGGCCGTGACGACCGCGGCGGGCGCGGCGGCTTCAGCGGCAACCATCGCGGCAACCGCTTCTAAGACCCCGCGCACGCATACGGCGTGCGGATAGCGCGACGCCCCCGGCAGGCTGAGTCTGCCGGGGGCGTTTTCGTCGAAGGGGGCCTGTATGCCGTCGGGTGCCGGGGGCCGCCTACGCCGCGGTCTGGGACCCTGCCGCCGTGTCGGGAGCGGTCGTCCCGCCGACGGCGTCGGCGAGGGCGGAGTCGTCGATGCGGCTGGAGTTCTGGGGCGTGATGGTCATGCTCTCGAACCGGTGCTCCATGTACGCGTTGTCGAAGTGCTCGGCGTAGAACCGCTCGACCGGAGCGGTCTGCGCGACCCCCGAGAGCCGCTCGAACCAGCAGTCGAGCGCCTGGAGGGTCATGATGCCGTTGACGGCCATGAGCACCGCGCACAAGGCGGTGAACGAGTAGCGCGCCCGCCACGGGATGACGTTGATGAACTTGAGCAGCCAGGGCAGGCACAGCTTGATCCAGACGAAGCCGAGCGCGCCCCACATGCACATGAACAGCGTGCTCGTCCTCCCGCCGAACAGCTCGGCCACGGGGTCGGGGATATGCTCGTTGAGGTATCCGAACCCGACGATGTCGGACCGGACGCCGATGCGCAGGGCGCCCGAGGACGAGGTCCCCGCCGGCGCGCTTCCCGCGGCCGCGCCGCCTCCCGTGCATCCCGCGACGCCGGCGAGCGCGCAGGCGAGCGACCCCAGCGCGACCGCGCCGAAGCGCCTTCGTGAAATCTGATGCATCTTCCCTCCTGTACCTTCGAGGTGCTTCTCTTGCAAACTTGTTAAGTATGCTGGTCAGAGGTGGTATGCGATAGGTGAGGGAGGGTCGTTCAAACACCCGTTGACCCTTGGGGTCCCGCCGCTGCCGCCCGCCGTCCCTTACGTTTCTCTGACACATCCCATACGGGGGCTTTGCGCGGGGCGGGTAGCGTGAGCATAGGAACAGGCGCCGTTTGGGCGCGGTAAGGCGACGGGGGTGGCGCGATGCAGGTTGCGGACCAGATACAGGAGCGCGAGAGCGAGTTCACCGGCCTCAAGGGGCAGCTGCTCAGATACGCGGGCTGCACGTACGTCACGGTCATCGTCAGCAGGTTCATCGACGGGCTCGCGCCCCAGGCGGGGGCGCTGTCCGGTGCGCTGGACAACCTGGCCGCCGCGGTCTTCGGGGCGGCGTTCCTGGTGTACCCCGCCCTGCTCGGCGTGCGGGAGATGGCGCGCATCGTGCGCGAGGAGCGCGAGGGGCGCGGGGAGGAGAGCGTCCTCTAGCGGCTCCGGCGCGGCCGCGCCCGCCGCGGGCGTTCCCCTGCCCGCGCAGCGGGGTACCGAGCGGGAAAGAAAAAGCGCCCCCGGTCTCCCGGGGGCGCTTTCCATGCGCTGGTGTGCTGTGCGCGCGGCTTAGCCGAAGTAGCGCTTCAGCAGGCCGGCGAAGGCCTTGCCGTGACGGGCCTCGTCGCGGGCCATCTCGTGCACGGTGTCATGGATGGCGTCCAGGCCGGCGGCCTTGGCGCGCTTGGCGAGGTCGGTCTTGCCGGCGGTGGCGCCGTTCTCGGCCTCGACGCGCATCTCGAGGTTCTTCTTGGTGGAGTCGGTCACGACCTCACCCAGCAGCTCGGCGAACTTGGCGGCGTGCTCGGCCTCCTCGTGCGCGGCCTTCTCCCAGTACAGGCCGATCTCGGGGTAGCCCTCGCGATGGGCGACGCGGGCCATGGCCAGGTACATGCCGACCTCGGTGCACTCGCCCTCGAAGTTGGCGCGCAGGTCGTTGACGATGTCCTCGGAGACCTCGGGGAGCTTGCCCACGCCGATGACGTGCTCGGCGGCCCAGGTCATCTCGGTCTCGTCCTGCTTGATGAAGCGGGAGCCGTCAACGCCGCACTGGGGGCACTTGAAGCCCTCGGGCAGCTCGTCGCCGTCGAACTCCTCAACGTAACCGCAAACGGGGCAAACGAACTTCATGATCATCCTCCGATCATCGGCGATTGCGCGCCGTCCAGCCCTTCGGGCCCTCTCCGGACGGACGCGCCGTACGTCTGTCATTATGAACAAATGGGGTCGGTGCGGGCACATATTGAGATTGATTCCTAAAATGTTCTCAGGACCTTCACAGTAAGTCAGCCGCGTTGAACTGACACCCCTCGGACGCCGCGTTCGGGAGCGACGCCGTTTCGCCGCATGCAGCGCGAGCCGGCGCTGCGGCGCAGCCCCGCCCCTGCACGCGGCCGCCGCCGGCGGCACCGCCGCAAACGGCTCGCGTGCGCCCTATCGCATCCAGCAGGTGGCGCAGCCCGCGCACCCGTTGCAGATGAGCCGGCTGCCGCATTCCGCGCATTGCTCGAGGTGCCGCGGGCGGTACAGGTCGCGCTCGGGGATGTCGAGGCCGAGGGAGTCGGTGAGGTGCCATGCGATCGGGCGCCCCTGGTACCCCATGCCCGATTTCCACGCCTGCCGACTCTGCAGGCGCTTCCCGCGCAGCCGGTACGTGCGCCCGTCCTTGACGAAGACCGTCCCCGTCTCGATGAAGGCGAACGTCACGTCGGCCTCGACGCATTCGGCGCGCAGGGAGCGGACCCAATCGAAGTCGCACGGGCGGGCGCCCGCGTAGTTCTCGCCCCCGCAGATGACCTGCTCGATGCCCCCGGGGCCGAGGCACCCGGGGGACGAGGCGCGAGGGGAGACCGGTCCGATGAAGGGCGCGCACATGATGCCGCGGTGCTTGGCGGGCGCGGCGAGCAGCAGCGGGATCCGCTCGTCGGCGCGCCGCTGGTTCTCGCAGGTGACGTTCAGCATCACGTTCTCCCATCCGTCGCCCCAATCGGGCGGCAGGCAGGCGGCGAGGCGCTCGGGGCGCTTGGTGAGGATGAAGAAGCGCACATCGGGACGGGCGCGGATGACGTCCCACGCCTCGGCGCGCCACGGGTCCGCCTGCTCGACGAGGAAATCCGAGGTCATGCAGACGCGGATGAGCTCACCGGGCCGCACGCGCAGGGAGCCGTCGCGCGTGCGCTGGAGAGGGTAGTCGAAGTTCCCGGTCCGAACGACCTGCGAGGGGTCGATGCCGCGCCGTTCGTCGTTGTAGAACATGTAGCAGTTGTCGCAGCCCTCGCTCACGCGCGTGCAGCCGTGCCACGGGTTCCAGATGTCGTGCACGGGGCCTCCCCTCCGCGGTCCGATGGCTTCGGCCATATGGTACGCCCCGGCGGGGGTATGCGCGCGGTCGGCGCATCGGCGGCGGGCCGCTGCGGCGAAAAGACGCGGTCGGCGCATCGGCGTCAGATCAGGACGCCGTCGCAGTGGTCGACCTCGTGCTGGATGATCTGCGCCGTGTCGCCGGTGAAGGCGCGGGTCACCGGGCGGAAGGCGTCGTCGAGGTACGACACCCTGATGCGCCTCCAGCGCTCCGCGCCCCGCGTGCCCGGAAGCGACAGGCATCCTTCCTCGGCGCGGTAGGGGTTCGCGCGCTCGATGATGCGGGGGTTGTACATGAGGAGCGCCCGCCCGCCGTCGCTCACCACGATGATGCGCTTACGCTGCCCGATCATGTTCGCCGCCATGCCGACGCACGAGTCCGCATGCGCCGCGAGGGTGTCGAGGAGGTCCTGCCCGACGGCGGCGTCCTCGGGGCCGGCGTCGACGCTCGGCATCCGCAGTGCGATCGGGGAGGTGACGATGGGTCTGATCATAGGGGCTCCTTTGGACGGGGGATTATGCGGAGTCCTAGATGCCTCAGGAAGCGCCATCCAGGTTCTTCAAGATATTGAGCACGTACTTCTTGTTGAACCAGAAACTCTGCTTTGTCATCCATCTTCCGTCTGGAAGACGAGAAGCGTCTTTTTGGATGTCTCCTATCTCTGTTCCGTCAGAGAGCAGGTAGGCCGCCTTTTGAGCATGTGGTCTGACATGCGCGATGGGATTGTCTGCCATACCGGGCAGATCGTTCGTGATTACCGGATTCGATTCCGTCCGGGTCCGAATATCCAGTCTGACCCCGCGCCGAATCACCCGACGCGTCTCTTCCCAGCATGACCGGGCATCTCCCTCTATGTCGGATACCGGCATATTCCAGAATCCGCACGTTGCGAGATGATATGCTCCGCTGCGCTTCTTGAAGACGACGAAGAAGAACCTTGTTTCTTCGAGATACGTGCGAAATGTCGAAGATTCCCATTCCTCAGCAAGCAGTTCGGAGAATTCAAACGGGGCGAACGAGAGGTTCTCTTTGATGTTGCTGTTTTCCTCGATGCGGACCACTCGAACGGATATTCCTGCCTTCTTGAACTCCTTCGCATGATTTCCCCGTATGCCGAGCATGCGATAGACGAGTGATGTCCATTGCGCCTTGTTTCCGGTGTATGGGAGGTCGTATTCCTGCGCAATCTCGCGGTCTGTCTTCCCGAAGTGGGATGCGATGAGGTCGTGAACGTGCTGGGTGAACGAAGAGCGGTCAAGGTCTTCCGTGCTGACGATGCTTTCCGCATCATCAGGCTCGCCCATAAGATAATGGTGGAGAACATAGTCCATATACTGGCGCTTAAATGAGAAGGCGCGCTTCTTTGCTTTGATATGGACGAGCGTACCGTCCTCTTCGAGATGCGGGTAATACTGTTCGACGAGGCTGCTCTCTGCCGTCGCGCCTTTGGTCGCGGCGCCAAGATAGGTTGTGAGCCCCTCGCTGAGCTCGTGGGCTCGTCCGGAGCGAATATACGAGACTATGGTCCTGTAGTCTTCGCGGATGATTTTCAGGTCCTCTTCCGGGGGCGTGAACAGCTTCACATGCGTGATGCGCTGATCGTATTTCTCCATCGAGCGGTCTCGGTGATAGTACACGAGCAGGATTGAGTGACATTTCGACCACACGTGGGAGGAGTCGAAATCTACGGTGACGGGACGGTCATAGGGAATCATGGTCAAGGAAAGGCGCTCCCCGGCCGTCGGCCTCCCATCTTTTTTACGGATGTCGTAGCACGTCGCCTTGAGCTCGACCCCCGCATCGGGAAAATCGGGGTGCTCATCGCTATTCGACTTATAGCCGAAATAGCGCTCTTCCAGCAAGTTGCCCATTCCCCCTTTGTATCGGGTGCTGCCGTAGTTCTTTCGATCGTAGCCATCAGGTTTTATATCGAGGTCCAAAACATCTCGGAACGTCATTCCCTTGAGTCTTACGGCGTACCGCTCGATGCTCGCTCCATCGCCGAGGTCCGTCTTGGCGAGCAGACGCTTGAAGTCGATGCCTTTGTCCATGTGTGCCCCCAGGAGCGCGGGAATGATGGTGACACTAAGTATATGACTCGATTGCAACTGTAGCGTTGTCGCAGCTAGAATACGGAGATCGAGTGTTGATCCCCTCAATGTCGACGCGGCATTCTACAATGGCTCGGCGGGAGAACACAGCAGCGATTGGAGAAACGTGTCCTCTAAGATTGCGGTTGCCGAGCTTTTTGCGGGTGTCGGAGGCTTTAGACTGGGCTTGGACGGCTTCGATGATCCCGTTCATCCGGAGTTCAGCATGCCGCCTGCAGGGCCGTTTGAAACGATTTGGGCGAATCAATGGGAGCCCGGAACCGATCGCCGGCAGTTTGCTGCGCGATGCTACAAGGCTCATTTCGGAGAGGATTCCGTCGTCAACGAGGATATCCATGAGGTGCTCGATCGCTATGAAGCGGGCGAGATGGATATTCCGGATGTCGATATGGTCGTGGGAGGGTTCCCCTGCCAGGATTACTCCGTAGCGCGCACCCTCTCTCAGGCGAGCGGCATCGAGGGAAAAAAGGGCGTCTTGTGGTGGGACATCTATCGCTTCCTTCGCCTCAAAGAGCCTCGATTCGGCCTATTCGAGAACGTCGATCGCTTACTGAAGAGCCCGGCCTCTCAGCGCGGTCGCGATTTTGCAATCATCCTCGCATGCTTCGCATCGCTCGGTTATGCCGTCGAATGGCGGGTGATCAACAGTGCGGAATATGGCTTCCCCCAGCGGCGAAAGCGTGTATACATCTATGCCGAGAAAACCGATGAGGGTTGGGACCTTGAATCCAGGCTGTCGGATGGCGTCCTCGCAGAAGCATTTCCCATCGAACCGATTGACGAAACTTCTGAGCTCGAGATTCTCGAGAACCCTGCGGACAATTCCGATCGATTCGGATTGGGGGAGAAGAGCTCGCCGTTTCTCGATGCCGGTGCCATGCAGGGCCACCGCGTGGTAACGGCAAAAGTGGAAGAGCATTACACGGGCTCGCGTGCATATCTTGGAGACGTCTTGGTACCTGAGGCGGAAGTGCCTGAGGAGTACTATGTGCCCGAGGATAGGGTTGCGGACTGGAGATATCTCAAAGGTGCGAAGCAGCTCGAGCGGACAAGCAAGTCCGGTCACACATATTTCTATTCGGAAGGCTCCATGGCGTTCCCAGATGCTCTCGATAGGCCGTCGCGCACGATTCTCACGGGCGAGGGCGGAGTCACGCCTTCCCGGTTCAAACATGTAATCGAAACTTCCGATGGTCGCTTGCGCCGTCTGGTTCCCGACGAGTTGGACCAGCTTCAGTGTTTCCCGAAAGGTTGGACTGACACCGGTATGACTGATGGACAGCGTGCATTTTGCATGGGCAACGCCCTGGTAACCGGCATCCCCCACAGAATCGGGGAGGTTATCTCCCGTCGGTTGTCCCGTTAAGTGTCAAATCCGCTCGAACATCAACGTGCCCTCGGGGGTCGCCCGATATGTCGCGCAGTTGAAGTTGTCCCAATACTGCGTTTTAGCCTCATGTCCGTTGACGTATGACCGTTTCGTCGCTTCTTTCATAAGCTTGCAGGATGAGAAATCGAAGGACTGCGCCAAAAGGTACGCCTCGATCATGGAGTAATCCCCGTGGGCATATTGGGTGCAAACCCAGTCGACGTATTTCATGAGTTGATCGTAATCCTTGACCGGGCTTGTATCGGCGAGCTGGGCAGCGCCGCATTTGATTTCGACGATGAGATACTTCGAGATCACCTTCTCCTCGCAGCCCCTGATCCATCGGTAGCCGAACACATCGATTTTGTCCATGTATTCGATGGGCTTGAAAGGCGAGGCGTGCACCTGATGGGCAAGGTAATCCCAAGACCCAAATGTCTCGACGGCGCTAGGCTCCCCATGTCGGAGGGCATGGAGAAGGCCGATTTCGACCGCCATCTCGTTCCTGAGCCCTTCACCGGTTCTATAGTGAAGGAAGAGGTTTGCAAGATCGATCGGCGAGGCCTCGATTCCGGGCATCTTGTTGTTCCGTATCCGGTCTATCGTGTTTTCATATCCACAGGGTATCGTGGTATCGGATTGAAGGTCCGCATCGCTGAGCACGTGCTCGAACTTTCGCAGGAAGGCGGCTCTGAAAGCCCGGTTCTCCTCGTCGTCGAATTGGATGAATGAGCGTTGGTGAAACGTGCGGAGCGAGCGAAACGCAGCGGGGTTGGACAAGAGCAGGTCATCCATGTCGATGCCGTCTGTGAAGAAGAATGGCGACGGCTTGAAGGCGAGTGCCCACCTCTTGATTCGCCCTTCATCGCTTCCATTGTTTTGAGGGCGGTTCGCTTGCGGCTTATACCTTGGAGAAGAAGAACCCTGAGCCACCTCGAAAGCCCCATCCCCCTCCTCGAGCGCGTCGATGATTTCGCCGATACCGTAAATCGTCCGTTTGCCGAAGAAGTAGACACTGTCCCCCGGTTGCATGCACACATGATCGCCCAAAGTAGAGGCTACCGGACTCGTCCAGTTCTCGTTCACAAGCACTGAGAAGATACCATCGTGTACGCACGGGGTGATTGTATCGAGCGGATTAGCTGATTTACCGCCGTTGATGGAAAAGAGGAATCCTGCAGGCATGATGCACCCTTTGCTGTGTCGTCGCTATCCTGATCAGCTGAAGACCCATCCAGCATCTCATGTATTCATGGGTCGCTATGGTTCGATTGCGCCGCTGGTCGGTGGGAACGGGCAGACGGGGGCGTTTCTCGTGCCGCGGCGACTCGGGCGAAAGCGTCCAGAGAGGATGGTCGTCTATCATTTCGTAGTCGAAGGCACCAGAACAGCATGGAAAGTTCTCAACGTATTGAGAACTTTCCCAGAAAATCGAAAACCTCTCAACGCATTGAGAGGTTTCACATGCTGACGTTCTGCCGTTGGCAAAGAATTCGGGATACTCTGCCTGTGCCTGCGTGTCGATGAAAATGCGGGCGCTGCCTGTCGTCGAGAGCACGAAGTCACTGTAAGGGGCGGGCACCGTGTTTCCCCAATGCTCCATCGTCCCACCTCCCCATTTCGTGGTAGCGTGTCCGGTGACGCCACGAGAAGGGAACCTGCCATGGACATCACCGCATGCGTCGTCTCGTACTTCACCGGAGCGGGGACGACCCGCGCCGTCTCCGAGCGCTTCGCGGCGGCCGCCGAGGTCGCGGGCGTGCCCGCCCGCGCCGCGGACATCACGCCGCATGGCGCGGAGGTGCCCGCCTTCGGTCCGGGTGACCTCGCGGTCTTCGCCGTCCCGTCATACGGCGGGCGCGTGCCTGCACCGGCGCTCGAGCGCCTCGCCCGCTGCGAGGGGGACGACACCCCCGCCGTCCTCGTCGTCACCTTCGGCAACCGGGCGGTGGACGATACGTTCCTCGAGCTCGCCGACGCCGTGCGCGCACGCGGCTTCGTGCCGGTCGCCCTCGGCGCCATCGTCGCGCACCACTCCCTCATGGTCGACGTCGCCCCGGGCCGCCCCGACGCGGCGGACCTCGCCGCGGTCGACGCCCTGGCCGCCGCGGCGCTCGAGAAGCTCGCGCAGGCCCCCGCCGCCCCCGCGGCCGCCCTCGCCGACATCCCCCGCGACCGCCCCTACCGCGATTTCAACGGGGTGCCGTTCCGGGCCCGGGCGGACGCCGCGGCCTGCGTCGCGTGCGGGACCTGCGCCCGCCAGTGCCCTGCCGGGGCGATCGACGCCGCGGACCCGGCGGCCACCGATGCGGACGCATGCGTCACCTGCATGCGGTGCATCGAGGTGTGCCCCGCCGGCGCCCGTTCGCTCACCGGGGGAGAGGCGCTCGCGCGGCAGCGCGCCGCCTTCGCCGAGCGCCTGGCGCCCCGCGTCGAGTCCTACACCGTGCTGTAGGGGCGGCGCGCCGCGAAGGGGCATCCCCCGCATCGGGGTGTTCCCTGCGGCGAGGCGTCCGCTGCATCGGGGCGCTCCCTGGGGCTGCGCGGCCCCCTCAGCGGCGCGGGCTCCCGCACAGCCGGAGCCCGCGCGCCACGCGGCCCCCGAATGTCCGCACGGCGCGGTATGGTATTGGCAGACGAAGCGCGCCGGAACCGGCGCAGACGAGGGGAGCAGGCATGAGCGAGATCAAATGCCCCAAGTGCGGAGCTGTGTTCACCGTCGACGAGAACAGCTACGCCGACATCGTGCGGCAGGTGCGCGACGAGCAGTTCGCGCACGACCTGCACGAGCGCGAGGAGATGTACGCGCGCGAGCGCGAGGACGCCCTCGCCCTCGCCCGCGCCGAGGCGGACCGGAAGCTGCAGGAGGCCCTGTCCGAGCGCGACGCCCGGATCGCCGAGCTCAAGGCCGCGGCCGCCGGCGAGCTCAAGGACAGCGTCGCCGAGCGGGAGCAGCGCATCGCCGAGCTCTCCGCCCGGCTCGACGCCGCCGACCAGGAGCGCGCCCTCGCGATCGAGAAGGCGGCCGCCGAGGCCCGCGAGCAGGCCCAGCGCGACCTGTCCGAGCGCGATACGCAGATCTCCGCGCTCCGGGCGCAGCTCGAGGCCGCGTCGAGCGCGCAGGAGATGGCCCTGCAGAAAGCCGACGCCGAGGCCCGCGAGCGCCAGCGCGCATCCGAGACCGAGCTGAGAGACGAGCTCCAGGCGGAGGCGGACCGCGCCCGCAAGCAGGCCGACGAGCTGCGCGCCCGGCTCGCGGAGCAGGAGGCCGCGGCCAAGCTCGCCCAGGCGAACGCCCAGACGGAGCTCCAGCGCGGCGTCGCCGAGCGCGACGCCCGGATCGCGGAGCTCAAGGCCCAGCTCGCCTCCGGCGACACCGAGCGCCGGCTCGCCGTCGCGCAGGCCGTGGCGGCGGCGGAGCGCGAGCGCGACGAGGCGCGCGCCGAGCTCGCCCGGGCGCAGGCCGTGCGCGACGCCGAGCAGCACCAGATGGAGGCGGCGCACAGCCTCGAGATCGAGCAGGTGCGCAAGAGCGCCGACGAGCTGCTGCGCTACAAGGACGCGGAGATCGAGCGCCTGCGCGACATGAAGGCGCGCCTGTCCACCAAGATGGTGGGGGAGACCCTCGAGCAGCACTGCGAGAACGAGTTCAACCGCCTGCGCATGACGGCCTTCCCGCGCGCGTACTTCGAGAAGGACAACGACGCATCCGAGGGCAGCAAGGGGGACTTCATCTTCCGCGAGTGCGACGAGGACGGCAACGAGGTCGTCTCCATCATGTTCGAGATGAAGAACGAGAACGACACCACGGCCACCAAGCACAAGAACGAGGACTTCTTCAAGAAGCTGGACGCGGACCGCGTCAAGAAGGGCTGCGAGTACGCCATCCTGGTCTCGCTGCTGGAGCCGGAGAGCGAGCTGTACAACGCCGGTATCGTGGATGTCGGGTACCGCTACCCCAAGATGTACGTCATCCGCCCGCAGTTCTTCATCCCCATCATCACGCTGCTGCGCAACGCCGCGATGAACGCGCTCGCCTACAAGCAGGAGCTCGCCCTGGTCCGCCAGCAGAACATCGACGTGACGAACTTCGAGGAGAAACTCGGGAAGTTCCAAGACGGCTTCTCCCAGAACTTCGAGCGCGCGAGCCGCAAGTTCAACGATGCGATCAACGAGATCGATACCACCATCAAGCACCTGCAGAAGGTGAAGGAGAACCTCCTGTCCTCGGAGAACAACCTGCGCCTCGCCAACGATAAGGCGCAGGCGCTGACTATCCGGAAGCTCACGTGGAAGAACCCGACCATGAAGGCGAAGTTCGACGAGGCCCGCGCCGCGCGCGAGGAGGAGGACGGCCGGGTCGCCGCCCCCGGGCTCAAGGAGGCCTCCGCGGTCGAGGCAGAGGCGGTGCCGGAGGCGGAGCCCGCAGAGGGGCGCGAGGACTGATACTCCCCATCCGACCTCGTCTATCGCTGTTCGGACAATCTTTCTAGGACGTCATCCCGACCGTTTTCGGCCTCCGGTGAAACAATCCGCCCTCCCCATGCGTATCGTCAGTGAAGGGAAACGATGCGAGAGGAGGGGAGATGCTGACCGAACGGGAGTTCCGCGAGGCGGTCGAGCGCCATCGCGACACGGTGTTCCGCGTCGCGTTCGCCTACATGCGCAGCGCGGCCGATGCGAGAGGCGCCCGTGGGTTCGGGCCGCAGCCGGTGCCGCCGGGGCCGGCTGCGGCCGCGCCTCATGAAGCGGGCGCCGGGATGCCGCGCGAGCATCCCGGCGCCCGTCGCGCCAGACCGGGGTTCCCGGGTCGCCCCGATACCCGTTTCCGCGTCCCGGGGGACGGGGCGCGCCCCGGCTACACCGTCATGCCCCCGTCGACGTGGAGCACGTCGCCGGTCACGTACGCGGCGAGGTCGCTCGCCAGGAACACGAAGGCGTTGGCGACGTCCTCGGGCTGGCCCACGCGCTTCAGCGGGATCCCGTCGGCGATGGGCTTGATCATCTCCTCGGGCAGCGCCGCGACCATGTCGGTCGCGGTGACGCCCGGCGCCACGGCGTTCACGCGGATGCCGCGCGGCCCGAGCTCGCGGGCGAGCGAGACGGTGATGCCGTTCACGGCGAACTTGGACATGGGGTAGCCCACGCCCGAGGGCTGCCCCATCTTGCTCACCATCGAGCTCGTGTTGATGATGACGCCGCCCGCCCCGAGCACGCGCGAGGCCGCCTGGCAGCCGTTGAGCACGCTCTTGACGTTGACGTCGATGATGCGGTCGAACTCGTCGGGCGTGTAGTCGCCCAGCGGGGTGGACTGCGAGATTCCCGCGTTGTTGACCACGATGTCGAGCCCGCCGAAGCGCTCGGACGCCTCGCGCATCGCGGCCTCCACTGCGGCCTCGTCGGTGAGGTCGGGGAAGAGGCCCATCACCGGGGCGTCGGGGTGCTCGGCGAGGATCCCCTCGACGGCCTTTTGGGCCGTCTCCGGGCGGCTGCCGCACAGCGCGACGTTCGCCCCCTCCTCGAGGAAGCGCTTGACGATGGCCAGCCCGATGCCGCGCGATCCGCCGGTCACGATCGCGGTCTTGCCTTTGAGCAGCATGATGACCTCCTGGTTGCTCGGGGTCCGCGGGCGCGGGTCGCCCCATGGCGTCGCCCGCGCGCCGCGCGTCGGTAGATGCGTGGATTCTCCTACCCGTTCGCATCCCGGAGTTGCGCAACCGACGCCCTCCGGCCGCGAACGGTCGCACGCCATCCGGGCGAGCGGTCCGGGGTTCCGCCGCGCCCGCGCCCGGCGCCGCTCCTCCATGGCGCCGACACGCGCTGCGGCGCCCGCTCTGGTATCGTGGACCGCATCCGAAGGACCGAGGAGGGGACGACCCATGGAGGAGCAGGAGCTGGACGCCGCGCAGGCGGCGGGCCACACCGACAACGGACGCATCGGCTTCGAGGGCCTGCCGAACACGCGGGATCTGGGCGGGCTCCCCGCGGCGGACGGCCGCAGGATCGTCTTCCGCCGCCTCCTGCGCTCGGGGCAGCTCGCATCCGCCACGCCTGCCGACCTCGCCCGGCTGGGCGGCGAGTACGGTCTGCGGCTCGTCGTCGACCTGCGCACCGATGAGGAGTGCGCCGAGAAGCCCGACCCCATGGGGGAGCTGCCGGGCGCCCGCCTCGTCCGCCTGCCGGTCTTCCACGGCCCGGCATCCGGCGTGTCGCGCAGCATGCAGGATATGGAACGCGTCGCTCGCCAGATGATGCAGGGCGAGGTCGAGCCCGCCCAGCTGTTCGTCACGCTCTACCCGCACCTGGTCCTCGACGACGACGGGATCGCCGCGTACTCCGCCTTCTTCCGGGAGATCCTCGACGAGCGCGAGGGCTCGGTGCTCTGGCACTGCTCCGCGGGCAAGGACCGCTGCGGCATGGCGAGCGTGCTGCTCGAGGCGGCCCTCGGCGTGCCGGAGCCCGTGATCGAGGCGGACTACCTGGCCACCAACCGCTTCTACGGGATCGACCCGTCCGCCGAGGGAGCGGACCCCATGGACGTCCTGAACGGGGTCGACCTGCGCTTCCTGCACGCCGCGACCGCCGCGATCGAGGGGGCCTACGGCGGGATCGGGGCCTACCTCTCCGAGGCGCTCGGCGTCGATGGCGACGCCGTGGCGGAGCTGCGCGCCCGCTACCTCGTCTGATCAGCCCCGCGCCGCCGTGCGCTCGACGCCCGTCGCGTCCGCTACGGGCGGCATCTGCCGCACGGCCGGTACCCCTGCGCGATCAGCTCGTCGCGCGCGGCGGTCACGTCGCGGCGGTTGCGCGGGGCGATGTCTTCCGCCGACGGGCACGAGGGGTCGTGGAAGCGGCGGGTGTTCTCGTTGAGCACGTAGGCGCGTTCGGTCGCCTCCGAGGCCCCCGCGCCACCGGTTGCGCCGCCGCCCGTCTCGCCCGCGGGCCCCGCTCCCTGTGCCCGCGCCCCCTCATCCGCCGCCGCGGCGCTGTCGCCGGTCGCGTAGTCGATCTCGATGCCCGGTTGCACGTTGGGGCACCAGGACGCGATCGAGATCGCGTCCCCGCCGTCCTCGAGCGAGACCGCCTCCAGCAGCACGCCGCGGCATACGAGCTCGTCGGCCGCGAAGGCGGGGGTCGCCCGGTAGAGCACGTGGTTGCCCGTGCCCCGCACGTAGTCGGCGACGGCGTCCTCGACGGGGAGCATCTCCTCGGCGTTCATCCACCGGGTGCCGGTGACGAGGTTCCCCTCGTTGGCGTTCTCGGCGGTGAGCTGCCAGCCGATGAGGTGGCAGCGGTTGTAGAGGTAGCGGCCCTCGACCAGGTCGTCGTAGCGCGCCGTCTGCCAACCGGACGGCTTCACCATGCCGATGGAGCCGCGCTCCTCTCCCTCCTCCGGCATGGTCTCGGGGCCGACGACGGCCGTCGCCGTGCCGCAGCGGCCGAGCTCGTCGAGCGGGGCGTATTCCTCGTAGCCGGGGTCGGCTCGCGCGGACGCGAGCTCATCCTCCGTGAACGACGGCCCCTCCGCCGCCTGCGCGGCGAGCCGCTCGGCCTCGGGCGAGCCCTCCGTCGCCTGAGCGGCGGGCGCGCCCGTCCCGGAGGAGCTCCCGGATATGTACGGGGATGACGCGATGCGCTCGGAGCAGCCGCCGAGGGGCAGGGCGAGAAGGAGCGCCAGGGCGAGCGCCGCGAGCGCCGCCCGCAAGCCGAGGCGGGTCGCGCGCGCCGGCTGGGCCGTTTCCCCGGGGCCGCCCTCCCGGTCCGAGCCGAGGCCGTCCATCCGTGCATCCCATGCGTCGCGTGCGCCCATCCGCAGTCCCTTCCGTCCGTCCCAAGGGGGTCGGTTAATGCAAGCAGTATGCCATCAGCCTGCGCGGACCGGCGTTCCGCGCGCGTGCCGGTTGTGCGCTTCCTCATTCTCGCCATATGCGACCCCCGCGACCGATATACTGTGCTCGTTATCGGCAACTCGATGGGGGTTCACGGAATGGGCGGTTTCTTCGGGGCGGTTTCCAAGCGCGACGTGGTGCTCGACGTCTTCTTCGGCGTCGACTACCACTCGCATCTCGGTACGCGGCGCGCGGGCATGGTGATCTGCGAGGGGACGGGAGGGTTCCAGAAGGAGATCCACTCCATCGAGAACACGCCGTTCCGCTCGCGCTTCGACAAGGACCTCGAGCGCTTCCACGGGACGAGCGGCATCGGCTGCATCAGCGACACCGATCCCCAGCCCCTGCTCGTGCGCTCCCACCACGGGACCTTCGCCATCACCACGGTCGGCGTCATCAACAACGCCGACGAGCTCATCGAGCGCTATTTCGAGCAGGGCGGCGCCCAGTTCATGGCGATGAGCTCCGGCGCGGTGAACCACACCGAGCTGGTGGCGGCCCTCATCAACCAGAAGGACGACCTGGTGGAGGGCATCCGCTTCGCGCAGGAGTCGGTCGTGGGCTCGCTCACCCTGCTCGTCATGACGGAGGACGGCGTGGTCTTCGCCGCGCGCGACCGCGCCGGGCGCCTGCCGGTGCTGATCGGCCGCGACGTCGAGGGCGCGGGCTACTGCATCTCGTTCGAGAGCTTCGTCTACCACAAGCTGGGCTACGAGGACGCCTACGAGCTCGGTCCCGGCGAGATCGTGCGGGTCGACGCCGACGGCTACCGGAGCGTGTCCCCCGCGGGCGACGAGATGAAGATCTGCGCGTTCCTGTGGGTCTACTACGGCTACCCCAACTCCAACTACGAAGGCGTGAACGTCGAGGTCATGCGCTATCGCAACGGGCACGTCATGGCGCGCGACGAGGCGGCGGCGGGGACCCTGCCCGAGGTGGATTACGTCGCCGGCGTGCCCGATTCGGGCCTGCCGCACGCCATCGGCTACGCCAACGAGTGCGGCGCCACCTTCGCGCGCCCCTTCATCAAGTACACCCCCACCTGGTCGCGCTCCTTCATGCCCACCAACCAGAGCGTGCGCGACCGCATCGCCGAGATGAAGCAGATCCCCGTGCCCGAGCTCATCCGCGGCAAGCGCCTGCTGTTCGTGGACGACTCCATCGTGCGCGGCACGCAGCTCGGCAAGACGGTCGACTTCCTGTACAGCGCGGGCGCGGCCGAGGTCCACATGCGCTCCGCCTGCCCGCCGATCATGTACAGCTGCAAGTACCTGTCGTTCTCGCGCGGGAAGTCCGACCAGGACCTCATCGCGCGCCGCGTCGTGCGCGAGCTGGAGGGCCCCGAGGGCGACAAGCATCTGGACGAGTACGCGGACAGCTCGACCGAGCGCGGCAAGTGCATGCTGCGCCGCATCTGCGAGCAGCTCGGCTTCGACAGCCTGGGGTACCAGTCGCTGCCCGGCATGCTCGAGGCCATCGGCATCGACCCGACGAAGGTGTGCACCTACTGCTGGGACGGCAGGGAGTAGCCGACGGGTTGACTGGGGACGGGTTCGTTCCAACCCATGGCGCCCCGCCCGCCGCGGGGCGCGCGGGGTGCGGCCCCGGGTTGACTGGGGACGGGTTCGTTCAAACCCATGGCGCCCCGCCCGCCGCGGGGCGCGGCCCCTAGGCCTCCATGCCGGGGAAACCGGTCTGGCGCAGCGCCTCGTAGAGCACCACGGCGGCGGCGTTGGAGAGGTTGAGCGCGCTGATGCGGTACCCGTCCGGGTCGATGAAGTTGCCGCAGATGTCCTGGGCGCGCAGGGGCGAGGCCCCCGCATCCCGGTCGGCGGCCTCGGGATGGAGCCCGCGCTCGCGCGCCTCCCATGACTCGGCGTTCCCGAGCGATGCGGCGTCGGGCAGCATGGGGATGCGCTCGCAGCGGGAGGGGAGGGCGGCGAGCAGCTCCTCGGGAAGCCCCGAGCTCTCCTTCCCGAACACCAGGAAGTCCCCGTCGCGGTAGGTCGACTCGGCGTAGGTCCGCCGGGCCTTCTTGGTGAGCAGGTGCAGGCGCCGGCGCCCCTGCGGCCCGGCGAGGCCGCATCGGTCGATGAAATCGTCCCAGTCCCGGTAGACGGAGACGTCGAGGCTGTCCCAGTATCCCAGCCCCGCCCGATGGAGCATGCGCTCGTCGAGCGAGAACCCGAGCGGCCCGACGAGGTGCAGACGACTCCCCGTCACCACGCAGGTTCTGCCGATGTTGCCGGTGTTGGCGGGTATCTCCGGTTCGTGCAGCACGATGTTGAGCATGGTTCTCCTTGCCATCGGGGGGCGTTCCCGGGTGCCGGGCGCCTGTCCATTGTGCCATGCGGCGCCCGGGGTCGGCACGATATCCCGCGCGCTGCTATCATGTGGTGCCGATGCGCGCGACCCGCCCCGCCGCGGGCGCGCCCGCGCATACCGCCGACGATTCCGAAAGGACGCAACGATGATCAAAGAGCTCGTGCACGACGACGCCATCCTCTCCCAGCCCTGCGAGCCCGCCACCGCCGAGGACGCCCCCCTCGCCCAGGACCTTCTGGACACCATGGAGGCGACGGAGGACGCCGCGTGCCTGGCGGCCAACCAGATCGGCGCGGCCAAGGCGCTCGTGGTGTTCGCGGACGACGAGGGCCGGACCCACGTCATGTACAACCCCAAGCTGCTGCTCGGCCTCGGCGCCTACAAGTGCACCGAGCGCTGCCTCTCGCATGACGACGACGCCAAGGTGACCCGCTTCGCCAAGGCCAAGGTGAGCTTCGAGGAGCTGGTCGACGGCGAGCTCAAGCCCCGCCGCCGCGATTTCACCGGCTGGGTCGCCCAGATGGTCCAGCACATGATCGACCACTGCAACGGCAAGCTGGTCTAGGAGTGCGCCCCGCACCCCGGGGCCCGCGGCGCCGCATCCCCGTACCCGGGCGGCCGCCGCGGCCGGGTCCCTCCGGGCATCGTCCGTGAACCGGTGCGCCCCCCGTGCGGCGGATCTCCCGCGGGGGCGCAGGCGTTCCTCCAGCTACCCCAGGCCCGCGAGCGCCCAGGCGACGGCGACGACCACCGCGGGCAGCATGTTGGCCGTTTTGAAGGTGCCCTTCCAGATCAGGTTCACGCCCACGCAGAAGATGAGCATGGACCCCACGATGGAGAGGTTCGCGAGCGCGGCCTCGGTCATGAGGGGTCCCAGGGGCTGGGCGAGCAGGGTGATCGAACCCTGGATCACGGCGACGGGCAGGGCCGAGAACAGGCAGCCGCGGCCGAGCGACGCGCTCATCACGCACACGATCACGGCGTCGAGCGCCCCCTTGAGGGCGAGGACCGACCAGTCGCCCGCGATGCCGTCCTGAATGGACCCCACGATCGCCATGGCGCCGATGCTCACGGTGAGCGAGGCCGACACGAACCCGTTCACGAACCCCGCGTCGCCCTCGCTGCCCGTGGCGCGGCGCAGCCATGCTCCCAGCTGCTCGAATCGCGCGTCGAGATCGATCAGCTCGCCCGCCGCGGACCCGAGCGCGAAGGACACGACCATCATCGCCGTCCCGCCGCTCACGAGGCGTCCGCCATCCACCGCAAGCATCTGCTCGAGCGCGCCGGAGAGCCCCACGAACAGCACGCAGAGGCCCGTCGCCTTCATGAGGGCGTCCTGCACCCGGGGGACCAGAAACCGCCCGCCCGCCAGGCCGACGGCGCCGCCCGCCAGGATGCAGGCGACGTTGATGAGCGTTCCCAAGCCGATCATGCGCACCTCGCCGCGGTCCTCCCGCGCCCGCGCGCGGGGATTCCTCTCTTGCCGTATGCATCCTAGCAAATCCCGCGCCGGGCTACCCGTCCCATCGCGCGCGCCCCGCGCCGCCGTCCTGCTCGCCGTGCCGTACGGTCCCTGCGCCGCGGGCCGCGGCCGTCGCGCCGTGCCGCGCGGCGATGCCCCCGTGTGCGAGCAGGTCGGCGACCGCCTGCGCGACATCGCGCCCGCCGCCCGCCCCCGCACGACGGAGCGCCCGCTTCGCCGCGGCGGGGTGGGCGAGCTGGCCGCGGGTGAGCTCGACCACCGTCAGCCCCGGGAAGGCCTCCCGGTCGACGGGGGCCGAGCACGGATCGTCCACGATGTCGAGCGCGAGGGCGCGCTGCGGCCAGTACAGGGCCATGGGTCCTCCTTCCGCACGTGCCGCGGCGCCTCGTCCGCGGCGGGACCGCCCATGCTAGCGCGGGCGGTCCCGCGTCCGTCCCGCAGGTCCTTACCGCCATCCGACAGCCGCAGCTCAGGAGGGCGGAAGATCATCCGGAGCCGTTTTCGCGCCCCGCCGCGCCCGTTCACACGCCCGTCATAATCGCCGATCGCGCCCGCCGCGACCTCGCCATCCCCTATAGTGGGTACCGCTGTCGCTTTATCACGCTAAAGAGATACCGGAGAGGTCACCTATGACGGCTATCCACCCCATGACTCGGGAATACGCCGAGTACCTGCATGACGAGTCGCGCAGCGTCGGCAGCGCCGACTCCATCTCGTTCCCCGCCGACGAGGATGGGATCCGCTCCGTCCTGCGCGCGCTGCGGACCCGCCCCGACGGCTCCGCCGCCGCCCCGCCCCCCGTCACGGTCCAGGGCGCGCGGACGGGCCTGGCGGCGGGCGCGGTCCCGGGCGGCGGCCACGTCATGAACCTCTCCCGCGCCAACCGCTTTCTGGGGCTGCGCGAGGAGGACGGGGTGTTCTACCTGCGCGTGCAGCCCGGGGTCGTCCTCTCGGAGCTGAGGCGCCACCTGGCCGCCGGGACCATCCCCGCGCGGGGGTGGGGCAGGGCGGACCTGCGCGCCCTCGAGCGGCTCTACGCGGGCCCCGAGCAGGTGCTCCCCACCGACCCGACCGAGACCTCGGCCTGCCTCGGCGGGATGGCCGCGTGCAACGCCTCGGGCGCGCGCAGCTACCGCTGGGGCCCTATGCGCCCGCACGTGAGCGCGCTGCGCGTCGTCCTCGCGGACGGCGACGTCATCGACCTGCGCCGGGGTCGGGTCCGCGCGCGCGGGAGGCGCCTCGCGCTCTCCACGGAGTCGGGACGCTCCCTCGAGGTCGACCTTCCCCGGTACGCCATGCCGCGCACCAAGAACGCGTCCGGGTACTTCGTCGAGGACGACATGGACGCCATCGACCTGTTCGTGGGCTCCGACGGCACGCTCGGCGTGATCTCGGAGCTGGAGGTCGCCCTCTCGCCGGCACCTGCCGTCACCTGGGGTGTGAGCTGCTTCTTCGACTGCGAGGACCGCGCCGTCGACTTCGTGGCCGCCGCCCGGCCCGCCCTGCGCCACGCGGCGGCCTTCGAGTACTTCGACGCCGCGGCGCTCGACATCCTGCGGTCCCAGCGCGCGCACGCGGCCGCCTTCGCGTCCCTTCCGGGGCTCGACGACGCCTGGGGCTGCTGCGTCTACGTGGAGATCGCCTGCGATGACGAGGAGTCGGCGCGCGGGGACCTCGCCCGCGTCGCCGAGCTGATGTCCGGCGTCGGCGGGGACCCGGCCGACACCTGGGTGGCGCGCACGGACGTCGACCGCGAGACGCAGCGCTTCTTCCGCCATGCCGTGCCCGAGAGCGTCAACATGCTCATCGACGCGCGCCGCCGCGCCGACCCGTCCATCACCAAGCTCGGCAGCGACATGTCCGTGCCCGACGACCGCCTGCGCGACGTCGTCGCGCTGTACCGCCGCACCCTCGCCGAGGCGGGGCTCCAGTCCGCCGCGTGGGGGCATATCGGCGACAACCACCTCCACGTCAACATCCTGCCGCGTGACGCGCGCGAGTACGCCGCGGGCAAGGAGCTGTTCGGCGTCTGGGCGCGCGAGGCGACCGCAATGGGCGGCGCCGTCTCGGCCGAGCACGGCGTCGGCAAGCTCAAGCGCGATTTCCTCGCCGTGATGTACGGCGGTCGCGCGGTGGCCGAGATGGCCGCACTCAAGCGGCGGTTCGACCCGTACTGCCAGCTCGGCCGCGGCAACCTGTTCGACCCGCATCTGTGCGAAGGGGGTGCGTGAGGGATGCATCTCGTCGTATGCGTGAAGGCGGTCCCCTCGACCACCGAGGTCAAGATGGACCCGAGGACCAACACCATCGTGCGCGACGGCCGCGCCGCCGTGCTCAACCCGTTCGACGCGACCGCGCTCGAACTCGCGCTGCAGATCAAGGAGGGGGTCGCGGCGTCGGGCGAGCCGTGCCGCGTGACCGTCCTGTCCATGGGCATCCCCGATACCGAGCGGCTCCTGCGCGATTGCATCGCGCGCGGGGCGGACGCGGGCCTGCTGCTGTCCGACCGCGCCTTCGCGGGCGCCGACACGCTCGCCACCACCTACGCCCTCGGGTGCGGCGTCCGCGCCCTCGGGGAGCCCGTCGACCTCATCCTGTGCGGCAAGATGGCCGTCGACGGCGACACCGCCCAGATCGGGCCCGAGCTCGCAGGCGAGCTCGACATCCCCTGCGTGGTCGACGTCCAGGCGGTCGAGGGGCCCCTCGGCGCGGGCGATGGCGCGGATGAGGGCACGGGGGACGGCCCCATCTGCCGGCATGGGCGGCTGCGGGCCGTGCGCGCCACGGATGCGGGCACGGAGTTCGTCGAGGTCGACCTGCCCGCGGTGATCACCGTGGGGAAGGACGCCGCGCGCCTGCGCATGCCCGGCATCCCGGGCGTCCTCGCCTCCTCGGACGCACCCGTCACGGTGCTCGGCGCGGACCGGGTGGGCGCGGACCCGGCGCGTTGCGGCCTCACGGGGTCGCCGACGCAGGTGGTCCGCTCGTTCGTCCCCGAGCGGGCGGACGAGGCGGAGCCCGTGCGCGGGGACGCGCGGGAGCAGGCTGCGAAGCTGGCTGAACTGATCGGGGGGATGGCGTGATGAGCGGGCTTGCGATCGATCGGGAGCTGTGCATCGGCTGCGGCATGTGCGTGAAGGCCTGCGACATGGGCGGCATCGAGCTCGCCTGGGAGGGGCCGCGCAAGTTCGCGCGCGGGACCGATGCCTGCGTGTACTGCGGTGCGTGCGCGGGCGTCTGCCCGGTGGACGCCATCTCCATCACCGGGGGAGCGCCGACGGGCGACGACCCGTCGACCTACCGCGGCATCTGGGTCTTCGCCCAGACGGGTCCCGACGGCCGTGTGCTCCCGGTGGCGCGCGAGCTCCTCGGCCGCGCGCGCACGATCGCCGACGAGCGGGGCTGCGCGCTCACCGCGGTGCTGGGCACGGGGCCGGCCGCCGACGGCGCGGGCCCGCGCGACCTCATCGCCGCCGGCGCCGACGAGGTGATCGTCTGCCGCGACGCGCGCCTCGCCGAGCCCGATGCGGAGGTCTTCGCGCGCTGGATCTGCGCGCTGGCGCGCGACCGCCGGCCGGAGGCGATCCTGTACGGCGCCACCGCGTTCGGGCGCGAGCTCGCCCCCGCGGTCGCGGTGCGGCTGAAAACCGGGCTCACCGCCGACTGCACGGCGCTGTCCGCGGACCCCGAGACGGGGCTGCTCCAGCAGACGCGCCCGGCATTCGGCGGCAACCTCATGGCGACCATCGTCTGCCCGGCCCACCGCCCCCAGATGGCCACCGTCCGCCCCGGCGTGTTCGCGGCCCCCGCCCCCGATGCGTCGCGTACCGGCACGGTCTCGGAGGTCGCGCTCGATGCGGGCGTCGCCCCGCGGGTACGCGTGCTCGAGCGCAGGCCCGCTGCCGCCGCCGCGTCGATCGCGGATGCGCGGCGGCTCGTCGTGGTCGGGCGTGGCATCGGGTCCAAGAAGAACCTGCCCCTCATGAGGCGGCTCGCGGAGCTTCTCGGGGCGGAGCTGGGGTGCACGCGCCCGCTGGTGGAGGCGGGTTGGCTCGAGTACGCCCACCAGGTGGGGCAGACCGGCGTCGCGGTCGCGCCCGACCTGCTGGTCAGCGTGGGGGTCTCGGGCGCCATCCAGCATCTCGCGGGCATCGGCGGCGCGAAGACCGTCATCGCCGTGAACGAGGACCCGGACGCCCCCGTCTTCGGCGCGGCGCGCTACCGGGTGGTGGGCGACTGCATCGAGGTCGCGAGCGCGCTCGTGGAGGAGCTGGAGGGCCGCTGAGGGGATCCCGGCGGGTGCGGCGGCACCGTCCTGCGACGGCGTCTCCTCAGGCGAACACGAGGTTCACGAGGACCATGTAGAACGCCGTCCCCGCCAGGACGGCCGAGAGCATGTCGCGGCGCCACAGGTACACGCCGCCGGTGAGCAGGATCCCCGCGGCCTCGGGGATCCCGTGCGCGGCGGAGAGCAGGTCGACCTCGCGCAGGCAGTAGACCACGAGCAGGCCGAACACCGCTCCGGGCAGGACATCTCCCAGGTAGCGGACATAGCGCGGGGCGCCGTTGCGGAAGGCGAGGAAGGGCAGGGCGCGCGCCAGCACGGTGGCCGCGCCGGCGACGAGCACGGTGGCGATCTGCTGAAGGGGCGTCATGGGCGCTCGACCTCCGTCCTTGCGGGCGCGCTCTCTCCATCCGGGCCGACGGGCCCGGGTTCACCGGTTCCCTCCGGTACCGCGCGGCCGCATCCGGCCGCATCCGCCCCGCCCGCGGCGGCATCGCCGTCGGAGCCGTACAGGGGCTCGAGGCGGCCGCGCGCCGCGGTCATGATGACGAGTATGGCGAGCATCGCCGGGATCATGAACGCATCCGCCCCGAACACGACGAGCGCCGCCGCCGATGCCGCCACGCCGGCGACCGACCCGGCGTGGCTCGGCTCGTGGAGCCACTGGTCGAGGAAGATGACCGTGAACAGCGCGGTCATGGCGAACGAGACGCCCTCGATGTCGGTGGGGATCAGGCCGCCGAAGACGCCGCCGAGCGTGCAGCCGGCCACCCAGGAGGACTGGTTCAGCAGGCTCACGGCGAACATGAAGCGCCCGCGGTCGACGCCCTCCGGGACGCGGGCGGCGTAGTTGATGGAGAAGGACTCGTCGCACATGGCGTAGATGAGGTAGGGCTTCTTGCGCCCGGTCCCCTGGAACGGCTTGAGCATCGACAGCCCGTAGAACAGATGGCGCGCCTGCACCACCAGGGTCACGGCGAAGGCGGTGAAGGGGTCGAAGGCGCCGGGGAGCATGGAGGCGACGATGAACTCCGCCGAGCCCCCGAAGATGGCGACGGCCATGAAGGCGGGCATCCACCACGGCAGACCGAGTGAGACCGTGTAGACGCCGCAGGTGACGCCGAGGAACACGAACCCCGCCATGATGGGGGAGGAAAGGGGTGCCGCCGCCCGGAGGGCCGCCGCCCACCCGCCGCCGCGGACCGCCCGCGTGCCCGCGCTCGCCTGGTCCATGGGCCTCCCTCCGTCGCATCTCCGTGCCGACGGCTCATAAGGATAGCGCAGACGGAAGCGCGCGAGCCAAGCGGGAAAATAGTGCCTGTCCCTATTTTCCCGCTGCTACGCCGAGCGGCGCCGCGAGGGATGCCCTTGGCGTTCGCCTACTCCTCGAACACGGCGACCACGCGGGCGGGCAGCCCGGTGGCGCCCTCGATGCGCGGCCAGCTCACGAACACGATGGCGCCCGTCGCCGGCACGCGGTCCAGGTTGTCCATGACCTCCACCTGCAGGTGGCCGTGGTCCAGCACCCAGCGCTCCACGGCGAGGTCGTCCGCCTCGGCGGCCAGGTAGCTCGCATCGGTGTCGAAGGTCTCGTGCCCGTTCATGGCGATGCCGCGCTCCTCGTAGAGGAAGCGGATGGCCGGCAGGGACCATCCGGGGCAGTGCTCGCCGCCCTCGTCGTCGAAGTTGTTGAGGGCGTCGTTGTCGGGCCAGCGCTTCGCCCAGTCGGTGCGCAGCGCCACGAACGCGCCGGCGGGGATGCGGCCGTGCTCGGCCTCCCAGGCCTCGATGTCCTCCACGGTGACGGCCGTATCGGGGCCCTCGGCCGCGATCTTGGGCGTGAGGTCGATCACCGCGAGGGGCATGGCCATGTCGGCGGCGCCGTACGCCTCCGAGCCGACGGCGCCCGGCGTGAAGTGGCTGGGGAAGTCGATATGCGTGCCGAACTGCCCGGGGAACTTGTAGGTGTGGATACGGCAGGAGAGCATCTCCTCGTCGTAGTCGAACACCGTACGGCAGAGTTCGACCGAGCCTTCCGGGATGCCCGTCCAGTACGGGCTGTCGTCGGTCAGCGGATGGGAGAGCTCCACCCATTGGCAGCTCTTCAACTTGGCAAGATCGGGCCACAGGCTCATCGTGCATCCACTCCTTCGCGTCGGCGTTCGCACTTGCTGATGATGGTACCCGCTCGGCGGCTAGGCGTGAAATCAGGTCGTATTTTTTTACACGTAGGAGAGGCGCTGCTGCGTCTATTCTCATTTCGCGTTCCGATGACAAGTCGACAAGTTGGTGCCAGGTTCGATCTTGTCGGTCCGATGCCGTTGCGCGCCGAATCATAATCAGTTAAAAACGGGCAAAACCGTTCACCGTCTGATAGGGACCGCTCGCCCAGGATGGGCGATAATGACCGAACATGACTGATTCTGGTGATATTCTCTCGTTATGGACGAATTAGAATGGTTTTGGATGGTTTTGACAGATTCCGTCCAAAGGATACGACGAGAGGAGCGCAGATGCTTGCAGAAGACCGCCTTGAGAAGATCGTTGCCCTGGTCAACGAGCACGGATCGATCACCGCGACCGATCTCATGCAGCTGCTGGATGCCTCCGAGTCCACCATTCGCCGCGACCTGACACGTCTGGCGCAGCTGGGCCGTATCGTGAAGGTTCACGGCGGCGCCACGGCGGTCAACCGCACGGTCGTCTCCGCCGATCAGACCGTTTACGAGAAGTACAGCGTGCATCTGGAGGAGAAGACGGCCATCGGACGTTTCGCCGCCGCATTCATCGGGCCTGACGACTTCGTCTACATCGACGCCGGTTCCACGACCGAGCGTCTCGTCGACTTCATCACCGAGACGCGCGCCACCTACTTCACCAACTCCATCTCGGTCGCCCATACCCTGCTGTCCAAAGGTTGCCGGGTGCTCGTGCCCGCAGGCGAGCTCAAGCCCGTCACCGAGGCGCTGGTGGGTGAGCAGACGGTGGAGACCCTACGGCGTTATCACTTCACCGTCGGGTTCTTCGGCGCCAACGGCGCGACGCCCGATGAGGGCTTTACCACGCCCGAGACGGGGGAGGCGCTCGTCAAGTCGACTGCGCTCGCCCAGACGCTTCGCCCGTACGTGCTGTGCGATTCCAGTAAGTTCTCCATGGTCTCGCCGGTCACGTTCGCCGATTTCGACGACGCGACGGTCGTGACCGATACGCTGCCGTCCGGCCTCGAGGAATACGCGAACATCATCGCGGCGTCCTCTACCGAGTAATCTGCCAGCGGAATCCGTCCCATGCAAAGGAGCTGCTCCATGATCTACACCGTGACGTTCAATCCTTGCCTCGACTACGTCGTGGGCGTCGACAACCTGACGCTCGGCGCGGTCAACCGCGTGTCGACCGAGGCCGTCATGGCGGGTGGCAAGGGTATCAACGTGTCCATCGTCCTGAAGAACCTGGGACACCCGAGCTGTGCGCTCGGCTTCCTTGCCGGATTCACCGGCGACGAGATCGCGCGACGCTTGCAACTGCAGGGGGTCGACACCGACTTCATCGAGGTCTGCCATGGTATGAGCCGCATCAACGTCAAGGTCAAGTCGACCGAGGAGACCGAGATCAACGGCATCGGCCCTGACATCACCCCGTCCGATATCGAGGCGCTCTACGCGAAGCTCGACGCTCTGGCTTCCGATGACATCCTGGTCATTTCCGGCAGCGTGCCGGCGGCTCTGCCCGGCGACATCTACGAGCGCATCATGGAGCGTCTCGAGGGTCGCGACATCCGCATCGTCGTCGATGCCACGCGCGAGCTGCTGATGAACGTGCTGGCGTTCCACCCGTTCCTCGTCAAGCCCAACAACCACGAGCTGGGTGAGATTTTCGGCGTCGAGCTGAAGGCGCGGAAGGACGTGGTCCCGTACGCCAAAAAGCTGCAGGCCCTCGGCGCGCGCAACGTGCTCGTTTCCATGGCGGGGGAGGGTGCCGTGCTCGTCGCCGAGAATGGGGACGTGATCGAGAGCCCCTCGCCCAAGGGCACCGTGGTGAACTCGGTCGGCGCGGGCGACTCGATGGTTGCGGGCTTCATCGCCGGTTATCTCGAGAGCGATGGCAACTACGAGCAGGCGTTCCGCATGGGTGTGTGCGCCGGGTCGGCCAGCGCGTTCTCGCTGGGGCTGGCCGAGCGTGATCAGGTCGAGGAGCTGTTGGCCACCATCGGCAGTTAACGCTTCACCCATTCGCGCGACGCGTCGCGCTCGTTTCAATCCACACGTTGACAATCCGTCGGATCTCGGCGGTTGGACCGGCTTATGCCGGGGAAGGGGGTTAGCACCATGAAAATCACCGAGTTGTTCAGTAAGAGCGGGGTGAAACTGGGAGTCGAGGCCGCATCGCAGGCTGAGGCCATCGATGTGCTGGTCGATCTGCATGATGCGAGCGGCAACATCAGCGACCGCGACAAGTACCGTCAGGCGGTGCTCGACCGCGAGGCGCAGTTCAGTACCGCGGTGGGCGACGGCGTCGCCATCCCGCACGCAAAGACCGACGCCGTCGTGCGTCCGGGCCTTGCAGCGATCACCGTACCCGCGGGCGTGGACTGGAATGCGCCCGATGGCAAGCCCTCCGACCTCATCTTCATGATCGCCGCGCCCGAGGGGCAGGCCAACGTGCACCTCGAGGTGCTCGCCAAACTCTCGATGCTGCTCATGCATGAGGATTTCGGGGCCGCTCTGCGCGCCGCCAAGACGGTCGACAAGTTCCTCAAGGTGATCGACGACGCCGAAGCCGCGCACGACGCCGAGCAGGCGGAGAAGGAGAGGAAGGCCGCCGAGGCCAAGGCCGCTCGCGAGGCTGCCGCAGCCGCTGCCGCGCCTGCCGCCGATTCGGCCCTACCGCAGGTGCTCGCCATCACCGCGTGCCCCACGGGCATCGCGCACACCTACATGGCCGCCGAGAACCTCGAGAAGGTCGCCGAGCAGATGGGGGTGACCATCAAGGTCGAGACCCAGGGCTCCGTGGGCACTAAGAACGCACTCACCGCCGAGGAGATCGCCGCCTGCCGCGGCATCATCATTGCGGCCGACAAGGGTATCGAGCTCAGCCGCTTCAACGGCAAGCCGTTGTACTCCACCAACGTGTCCGCCGGCATCAACGATGCCGAGCGTCTCATCAACATCATCATGAACGGCGAGGCGCCCATCTGCCACGCCGAGGGCGGCGCGTCTGCACCGGCGGCGTCCGCTGCGACCGAGGGCATGGGCTCGACCATCTACAAGCACCTGATGAACGGTGTTTCGCACATGCTGCCGTTCGTCGTGGGCGGCGGCATCCTCAAGGCCATCGCCTTCCTGCTCGACACGCAGGGTATGGGTACGGCGGCATACGGCAGCTCCACGCCGCTGGCGGCGTTTTTCAACCTGGTCGGTGGCACAGCGTTCGACTTCATGCTGCCCATCCTCGCGGCCTACATCGCCATGTCCATCGCCGATCGCCCCGGCCTTGCCCCTGGCTTCGTGGGAGGCTGGCTTGCCAAGCAGGGCTTCACGCTCGGATATCTGGCGACGGCTATGGATGCCGAAGCGCAGGGCGCGCTCATCTCGGGCGGCTTCATCGCGGCGCTGTTTGCGGGCTTTGCAGCCGGCTATCTGACCCTCGGGTTCGAGAGGCTGTGCGACCATCTGCCCGAGTCGCTTGAGGGCATCAAGCCTGTGCTGCTGTACCCGCTCGTCTGCATCTTCCTGATCGGCCTTGTGATGCTTGCGCTGAACCCGATCTTCGCTGCCATCAACTCGTGGCTGACAGGCGCTCTGAACAGTTTCGGTACCGGGAACCTCGTGTTGCTCGGTGCGGTGGTCGGCGGCATGATGTCCGTCGACATGGGCGGCCCGTTCAACAAGGCGGCGTATGTCTTCGGCACCGGCATGTTGTCCGCCGGCACCACCTCCGCGCAGATCGTCATGGCTTCCGTCATGGTCGGCGGTATGGTTCCGCCCATCGCCATCGCCCTGTCCACCACGTTCTTCAAGAATCGCTGGTCTGCGGCCGACCGCAAGGCCGGCATCGTGAACTACATCATGGGCCTGTCGTTCATCACCGAGGGTGCGATTCCCTATGCCGCCGCCGACCCCGGTCGCGTGCTTCCCTCCTGCATCATCGGTTCGGCGATCGCCGGCGCGCTCTCCGCGGGCTTCGGCTGCACGAGCCCCGCGCCCCACGGCGGCGCTTGGGTGACGCCGGTTATCGGCAACCCGCTCATGTACCTTATGGCGCTCGTGATCGGCGCCGTGGTCGCATGCCTGATCCTGTCGTTCCTCAAAAAGCCGCTTTCGGCCGAGGAGGCCGGCTTGACCAAGTAGCCGCTCCGCGCACATCTGATTTCACCCTGAAGGGCTTCATCGCATGGATGGAGCCCTTCTCGGATAAAGCGGCGACAAGTTTGTGCCGGGTTCAAACTTGTCACCGGGACAAGTTTGTACCTGGCACTATCTTGTCGCTAAAAAAGGGCCTCCCGTGGGAGGCCCTTTGCAGGTAGCTTGCGAGCGCTTGCCTATGCGAAGTAAGCGACGCCGTTCTCGAAGATCGGCATGAACTTGTCGCCCGGGACGTTGGCGTACAGCCCCGCGCCGCGGCGCTCCACGTGGCCCATCTTGCCGAAGACGCGGCCGTCGGGGGAGGTGATGCCCTCGATGGCAGCGACCGAGCCGTTGGGGTTCACGTCAAGGTCCATGGACGGCATGCCGTCGGCGTCCACGTACTGCGTGGCGATCTGGCCGCCCGCCGTGAGCTGCGCGAGCACCTCGTCGTTCGCCACGAAGCGGCCCTCGCCGTGGGAGATGGCCACGGTGTAGGTGTCGCCCGGCGTGCAGGAGGCGAGCCACGGGGACAGGTTGGACGCCACGCGGGTGCGCACCAGGCGGCTCTGATGGCGGCCGATGGTGTTGAACGTCAGCGTGGGCGCGTCAGCGGTGGCGTCGACGATGTCGCCATACGGCACGAGGCCGAGCTTCACGAGCGCCTGGAAGCCGTTGCAGATGCCGAGCATGAGGCCATCGCGCTTCTGCAGCAGCTCGCGCACGGCCTCGGTGACCTCGGGCGCGCGGAAGAACGCCGTGATGAACTTGGCGGAGCCGTCGGGCTCGTCGCCGCCGGAGAAGCCGCCGGGGATCATGACGATCTGGCTCTCGCGGATACGGCGCGCGAGCTCGCGGGCGCTCTCGGCGACCGCCTCGGGCGTGAGGTTGTTGATCACGTAGGTGTCCGCCACGGCGCCCGCCGCGGTGAAGGCGCGCGCGGTGTCGTACTCGCAGTTGTTGCCCGGGAACACCGGGATGATCACGCGCGGGCGGGCGAAGGTCTCGCCGGAGTAGATGTGCGGCGCGGCCGCGGTGAAGGTGACGGGCTCGACGGCGGGCAGCTCGGCTGCGCGGTCGGCGGGGGTGCGGTAGGGGAACACGCCCTCGAGCGCCCCCTCCCAGACCTCCTGGAGCCCGGCGAGGTCGATGCTCTCGTCGGCGGTGTCGAGCACGTACGCCTCGACGGTGGTGCCGATGGGCTCGACGACCAGGTCGTCGGGGGCGTCGGCGAGCACCGCGTCGGCGTCGTCGGCGAGCTCCACGATGAAGCTGCCGTACATCGGCTCGAACAGGCTGTCGAGGTCCACGTCGTCGGCGAGCTCGATGCCGATGCGGTTGCCCACGCACATCTTGAACAGGGACTCGGCGCCGCCGCCGTAGCCCGGCGTGGACACCGCGAGCGCCGCCCCCGCGGCCACGAGGCGCTCGACGAGCCCGAAGGCGTCGAGCAGCTGGGCGGCGTCGGGGCGCCAGTCCTCGCCGTACGCGGCGGGCGCGATGCGCACGACGCGGTGCGTGATGCCCTTGAACTCGGGCGAGGTCGCGCGCGCGGCGTCGCCCACGGCCACGGCGAAGGAGACGAGGGTCGGCGGGACGTCGAGGTCCTCGAAGGAGCCGGACATGGAGTCCTTGCCGCCGATGGCGCCCACGCCCAGGTCGACCTGGGCCATGAGCGCGCCGAGCACCGCCGCGACCGGCTTGCCCCAGCGCTCGGGGACGTCGCGCAGGCGCTCGAAGTACTCCTGGAAGGTGAGGTAGGCGCTCTCGTGCGGGAAGCCCGCGGCGACGAGCTTGGACACCGACTCGACCACGGACAGGTAGGCGCCCGCGAACTGGTCGGCCTCCATGAGGTAGGGGTTGAAGCCCCAGGCCATGGCGCTCGCCGTGGAGGTCTCGCCGTCGACGGGGAGCTTGGCGACCATGGCCTCGGCGGGCGTCAGCTGCGTGGCCCCGCCGAAGGGCATCAGCACGGTCGCCGCGCCGATGGTGGAGTCGAAGCGCTCGGCCAGGCCCTTGTTGGAGCAGACGTTGAGGTCGCCCACGAGCGAGCGCATGCGCTCGGCGAAGGTCTCGCCGCCCCAGGAGGGCTGCCACACGGAGCGGGCGGTCACGTGCGCCGCCTGGTGCTTGGGGGCGCCGTTGGAGGCCAGGAAGGCGCGGGTGAGGTCGACGATGGCCGTGCCCTGCCACGCCATGCGGACGCGGGGCTCGGCGGTGACCTCGGCGATCACCGTCGCCTCGAGGTTCTCCTCGGCGGCGTAGCCCATGAACTCGTCCACGTCGTCCTCGGCCACGGCCACGGCCATGCGCTCCTGGGACTCGGAGATGGCGAGCTCGGTGCCGTCCAGGCCCTCGTACTTCTTGGTCACCTGGTCGAGGTCGATGTAGAGGCCGTCGGCCAGCTCGCCCACGGCCACCGAGACGCCGCCCGCGCCGAAGTCGTTGCAGCGCTTGATGAGGCGGCAGGCGTCGCCGCGGCGGAACAGGCGCTGGAGCTTGCGCTCCATGGGGGCGTTGCCCTTCTGGACCTCGGCGCCGTCCTTCTCGATGGACTCGACGTTGTGCGCCTTGGACGAGCCGGTGGCGCCGCCGATGCCGTCGCGGCCGGTGCGGCCGCCGAGCAGGATGATCTTGTCGCCGGGAGCGGGGCACTCGCGGCGCACGTGGTCGGCGGGGGTGGCGCCCACGACGGCGCCGATCTCCATGCGCTTGGCCACGTAGCCGGGGTGGTAGAGCTCGGACACCTGGCCGGTCGCGAGGCCGATCTGGTTGCCGTAGCTGGAGTAGCCCGCCGCCGCGGTGGTCACGAGCTTGCGCTGCGGCAGCTTGCCGGCGAGGGTCTCGGACACCGGCACGGTGGGGTCGGCGGCACCGGTGACGCGCATGGCCTGGTAGACGTAGCTGCGGCCGGAGAGCGGGTCGCGGATGGCGCCGCCGATGCAGGTGGCCGCGCCGCCGAAGGGCTCGATCTCGGTCGGGTGGTTGTGGGTCTCGTTCTTGAACAGGAAGAGCCAGTCCTGGTCCTCGCCGTCCACGTCGACGGTGACCTTGACGGTGCAGGCGTTGATCTCCTCGGACTCGTCCAGGTTCTTGAGCTTGCCGGTCTTCTTGAGGTACTTGGCGCCGATGGTGCCCATGTCCATGAGGCAGACGGGCTTCCCGTCGCGGCCGAGCTCGTGACGGATCTCCAGGTAGCGGTCGAAGGCGGCCTGCACGACCGCGTCGTCGATCGCCACGTCGTCGAGCACGGTGCCGAAGGTGGTGTGGCGGCAGTGATCGGACCAGTAGGTATCGATCACGCGGATCTCGGTGATGGTGGGGTCGCGGTCCTCGTCGCGGAAGTAGCTCTGGCAGAACGCGATATCGGCCAGGTCCATGGCGAGCCCGCGGTCGGCGATGAAGGCGGCCAGGGCGGCCTCGTCGAGCTCGCGGAAGCCGTCGAGGACCTCGACGGGCTCGGGGTCGGGGATCTGCTGGGTGAGCGTCTCGCGCAGGGCGAGGTCGGTCAGGCGCGACTCGACCGGGTTCACGATGTAGCGCTTGATGGCGGCCTCGACGTCCTCGGGGAGGTCGCAGTCGAGCACGTAGAGCTTGGCGCAGCGCACGGTGGGGCGCTCGCCGCAGGAGATGAGCTGGATGCACTCGGCCGCGGAGTCGGCGCGCTGGTCGAACTGGCCGGGCAGGGACTCCACCGCGAACAGCGTGGTCCCCGCGCCCTCCGCCGAGACCCCCTGCCCGCTGCCGGGCCCGCCGATCCGCGCGCCCGCGACGGGCAGCTCGCGCGTGGCGATATCGACCTGCGGCTCGGAGAACACGGTGGGGATGCAGCGCTCGAAGAGCTCCTCGTCGATGCCCTCCACGTCGTAGACGTTGATGATGCGCAGCGTCGCGGTGGGCGGCAGGCCCTCCGCGACGGCGGTGTGCAGCTCGGCCAGGAGCTGCCGCGCCTCGACGTCGAAGCCGGGCTTCTTCTCCACGTAGATGCGAGAGACCATTGAATCCTGCCTTCCTGTACGGATGTGGCCGTCGTGTCCGCCGCGGGCGGCGGCTGCCGGGTCCTCGACGACGCGGCACCTTGAGCCCACGGATGCTAACCCCTCCATCATACGTCAGGGGGCCGGCGGGAATCCGGGGACGGTGCGATATCCGCGCGGGTCCAAATATCCAACTGATATGGGCGATGCGGGCGCCGGGCGGCCCGTCGCGGGTCCCGCCGCGGGGCCTCC
>NZ_JAQECM010000022.1:0-30874 GCF_027669965.1 Candidatus Collinsella stercoripullorum
ACGCGAGCCCGGCGGCGCTCGCAGAGGTCGCGCTGCCGCGGGGGCTCCTCGACGGGCTCGGCGTCCGCGCCTTGCCGCCCGCCGAGGTGGAGACGAGGCCCGAGCTGATCGAGAGGCTGAGGGCCGAGCGGGACGCGGCGCGCGGGTAGCGCGCGGCGCGCGAGGGGAATCGGTATCGCGGCGGGGGCGAAAACCGGTCCGGAGGGGCCTGCACTCAGTCTGTCACAGGCGGGGTCCGGGCGCGACGCGGCATGCCGCGCGGGAGCAAGGCGAACGGGCGGGCTGCGCTAACCGTGCCGAAATGGAGGACGCGGACGGCTCCGCCGGGCGCCTTTCCCTGCACTTTCCCCGTCAGCTGCACTTACCCCGCCGAACCTGCACTAAAATTGGCAATCAACCATCGATACGACGCGAGGAGGAACCATGGAAGCAACTAAGAGAACCGTGGGTTGGGCGAACGCGATCTGCCTGGCGAGCGACTCGCTCTGCCCAGCGGACCTCCTGGAGGAGGTGATGTCCGCGCCGGAGTGCGCGCCGTTCGGGCCGGTGCACCACTACCTCGTCGGGGCGACGCTCCTCACGTGCGCCCGCAACGCCATGGGGACCGAGGCGCTTCCCGCGCAGCTCGCCGAACTTGAGCGGCGTTCGAACGCGGTGCCCGGAGGCGTGTGCGCCCATTGGGGGATCTGCGGCGCCGCCATCTCATGTGGCATGGCGCTCTCCATTCTTCTGGAGAACGCCCCGCTCAGGCCCGAAGGGTGGAGCGACGCCCAGCTGATGGTCTCCGACATCGCGGAGAAGATCGCGAAGGCGGGTGCCCCGCGCTGCTGCAAGCGCGACTCCCGCATAGCGGTCCGCGTGGCGACCGGTTGGTTCAACAAGCTCCTCGGCACAGACCTGGTTCTTCCGAGCGGCAATCCCACATGCGAGGTGTCTTCGAGAAACGATGCCTGCCTCACGACCGGGTGTCCGTATTACTGATCCTGCCCCCTCGCCATTAGCTGCGAGCCGAGGAAGCTCGATTGTTCCGTCACGGTGAACATCCACGGCACGTTCCAAAGACATGGAGAGGGCGCCCGCGGGCGCCTCTCCGGTCGTGCACGCTCGCAAGTCCCTATAGTCTCACGTCGGCGGGCGCCGGATGCTCCTCGCAGAAAAGCTCGACCGGGTTCGCCGAGCCGTCACCGTACAGCCGCTCCGCCGCCTCCGGGCACAGGCCGCGCAGCAGCCGCACGACGTCGGAGCCGACAGCGAGGGGAGAGAGCTCCGCCCTGACGGGGTCGAACAGGCGCTCCGCATGCGCTGCGCGGTTCCTCACCCGCAGGATTCCGTTCAGGGAGTGCTGCAGGCTTGCCCTCTTTATGCCTTTCGGCCATGTGCGGTATAGGCACGTCCTCCAGATCGCAGCCTCGCGCGAGCGGTCGGTGAGGTGCACCCAGAAGCCGAGGGTGAGGCTTGCCACGAGAGAGCCATGCGTGAATCCACGGGGGAGCCCCGCAACGGCGGCGTCGATGATTCGCCGGTTGGTGTGGTTCGCGTCCAGCTCGCCGCGCTTGGACCTCCTCACGAGGGGCATGCGGGCGGGCGAGTCATCATCGATGAGCCAGTCGCCACCCCAGGACTCGCGCATGACGCGGTCGTAGGCGTTACGCAGCGCCACCTCGAAGTACGATATGTCGCGCATGAGCGTCTGCGCGAGGGATGCGTTCCACTCGTAGAGGTCGAGGGCGCGCACGACGTCGCCGCTGCATGTCGAGAGATAGGGCGCGAGCCGCTCGGCGGAAAGCCATCGCTCCGCCCACGCGCGCGTCGCGCCTTCTGGATTCACGTTGTCGCTGCTTGAGAGGGATTGTCCGGGCACCACGGCCATCGAACACCTCCTATGAATACAATCGAGGCCCGGTGACTTGAATCAGAGGTCATTCCCGGGCCCATCGACACGTATCTTACCCGCTTCCGCGCATCTCGGCAAGGTTCCGGAAGAAGCACAGGATACCATCATTTCGCGCGCTTCCGCCCCCCCCTGAGTCCGCGCTTCCTGCACGGGGGAGTTGCGGTGTATCTAAGGAAACGAGGTCTGCCTCACGACCGGCTGCCCGTATTTCTGATCCTGCCCGCCTTCGCCATTAGCTGTGATCTAATGAAACCCGGATTCCGACTCGATACGATTGCGATGCATCGAGAGGTACAGCTTGTAGCTTTCAGGTGAAAGGAACGGAACATGCAGCAGGATCTTCAGCAGAAACCCGTGACGGTCAGCGGTATCGTCAGCACGGTCTTCGGCGGTATCGCACTTCTGACCAGCTTCATCCCCATCATCAACAACGCTTCCGCCATCTTCGGCTTCGTCGGGGCCATCCTCGGCATCATCGCAGTGATGGGGACGCGCGCGAATGGAAAGAAGTCGGGGCGCGCGCTTGCGGCCGTCGGCCTCGTCATCTCGGTCGTCTCCGTCGCGATCGTACTGGCCCTTCAGGCCCAGTGGGCGGCGATGCTCTCCTAGGCTCCTCCTCTTCGCGGGCCTCGGGCCATGCGCCGATCGCACGGCGCCATGATTGCCGCTTGAGGCATATCATGCGCAGTGGGTCGCCCCTCGGCTCTGAGGTGACGTCTGCATCAGAAAGGATGATGAACATGCGCTACGGTTTCCACGTCGCTCGGACCACGCTCTCCCTGCTCGTTGCCGCGACTCTGGCACTCGGGTCGGCCGGCCTGCTCACGGGTTGCGACGATACCGCCCCCAACTCGTCTGGCACCGTCGGGCAGCAGGACGTCTCGACGTCCGAGGCGGAGTCCGACGGGGCCTCGGCCGAGCAGGAGGCCGCTCAGGACGTTCCGGCCGACTACACGTCCGCGCTCAACCAGGCGCGCTCCTACAGCGACACGCTGAACATGTCCAAGCAGGGTATCTACGACCAGCTCACCTCGGAATACGGCGGTCAGTTCTCGCCCGAGGCCGCGCAGTACGCCATCGATAACGTGCAGGCGGACTGGAACGCGAATGCCCTTGCCAAGGCGGGGGATTACAGCGACACGATGCATATGTCCAAGCAGGGGATATACGATCAGCTGGTTTCCGAGTACGGCGAGAAGTTCACGCCGGAGGAGGCTCAGTACGCCGTCGACAACCTCCAGGCCGATTACAACGCGAACGCCCTTGCCAAGGCGCGCGACTATCAGGAGATGATGAGCATGTCCCCCGAGGCGATCCGCGACCAGCTCGTCTCGGAGTACGGCGAGAAGTTCACCCAGGAGGAAGCGGATTACGCCGTCGCCAACCTGTAGGAACGGTGCACCGGCTCAATCTTCGGGGCGGGTACCATGGATGAGGGCCTCAAGCGGATGAAGAGGGGGATGTCATGACCGAACGACTGACTGAGGAGGTGCTGCGGGAGCTGCTGGACGCCCCGAGCATCGATTCGTTCATCGCCGACCACGAGTTCCCCTCCTGCACGCTCGCCGAGTACCTCCAGCACCTGCTGGAGAAGAAGCACCTCGAGCGCGCCCGCGTGGTGCGCATGGCCGACCTGAACGAGACCTTCGGCTACCAGATCTTCACCGGCGCGCGCAACCCGAGCAGGAACAAGGTACTGCAGATCGCCTTCGCTATGGCGCTCACGCTGAAGGAGACCAACCGCGCGCTGTCGGCGGCCGGCGCGAACGTCCTCACCTGCAAGAACCGCCGCGATGCCATCATCATCTTCTGCATCGACCACGGCTGCTCCCTCCAGAAGGTGAACGAGGAGCTCTACCGTCTGGGCGAGGAGACCGTCTGCTGAGGTGCCGTGCCGGCGGCGCGGTGAGCCGCCGGCCGGACGGCTTGCACTCCGCCGGGGCGGCCTGCATGCTGCCGGAGCGGCCTCCGTCGCCCGGCGCATCGCCCACGGCCCGGGCCTTCGGCGCGGCTGTCTGTCCGCGCCGCCTGCTATGATTACCCCCATGGATACCGAAGACCGCACACACGACGACGCCGACCTCTCATCCGAGCTCGACGGCTTCCTGGAAGCCGCTGCGCGCTCGGACAGCTGGCGCGTCGAGCGCACACTCAAATCGTCCCCGTTCGAGACGACGGAGCTCGTGCGGTTCCGCGGCGCCTCCGGCGGCGAGCTCGGCCCCTTCATCCGCAAGCGCATCGACTGCTCCGCCGGGGTCGGTCGCGCGTACGAGCGGCTCTGGGACGCCCAGCGCTCGGGCGTCATCCTGCACGGCGTCCCGCGCCTGGTCGAGTGCCTCCGCTCGGGCGACGATCTCTCGGTCGTGACCGAGTTCATCGAGGGCAGGACGCTGGGTGAGCTCGTGCGCGACGAGGGCGCCTCGGAGCGCCTGGCGACGGGCATCATGCCCGCCCTGTGCGACGCGGTGTTCGAGCTGCACACCCTGCTCGACCCACCGCTCATCCATCGCGACCTCAAACCCTCCAACGTCATCGTCCGCTCGGACGGAAGGCCGTTCGTGATCGATTTCGGCATCGCCCGCGCATGGGACGGCAAGGCCGATGCGGACACCGTCCGTTTCGGCACGCGGGCCTACGCTCCGCCCGAGCAGTTCGGGTTCGGCCAGACCGACGCCCGCTCGGATGTCTACGCCCTGGGAAAGCTCGTCCTGTTCTGCGCCACGGGCGGGGAGGGGACGGGCCCTGCGGACGAGGCCGACCTGCGGCGCCGGGGGCTCTCCGCACCGCTGTCCGAGGTCATCGCCCGTGCGACGGCCTTCGATCCGGCGCGTCGGTTCTCGGGCGCACATGCTCTCGGACGGGCGCTGCGGGAGTGCACGGCCGCAGGCGGCATGTCTGCTCTGCCCGAGAGGGAGCCGTTCGGGTACCGGGTGCCCTCTCCGTCATCGGGGCGCGCGACGGGTCCGATCGGAGGCATGTTGCCTGCTGCTTCCGTGCCTGGCACTGCCGTATCCGCTGTGCTCGGTACGGGCCCGACCGCATCTGCCGCCCTCGCGACGGGTCGGGCTGCATCCATCACCCATGAAACAGACCAGCTCGCCTCCGCCGTCCCCGCGCCAGGTCCGGCCGCACCTCCCGCGTCTGCATCGGACCCTATCGCATCGGCCGCCCCAGTGCCACGTCGGAGCCGTGTCGTCGCGGCCCTCGACCGAATCCCGCTCGGCGTCGGCGTGGTATGGGACCTCGTCGTGCTGTTCGTCTACGCGTTCTGCGTGCTCGGCAGCGTCTTCGCGATCGTGCGGCCCAACGAGAACGACGCGGCTCTGCCGCTGTGGTTCCGCGTGATGGAGTACGGGCTGCTGATCATCGTCTGCTTCGGCGTGATCGGCTGGGCGCTGCTCGACAAGCGCCCGCTGCGCGCCATCTTCCCGCGCCTGCCGCGGCTCGGGTTCCTCCGCGGCCTGCTGCTCGGCGTCGGCATCGTCGGCTCATGCTTCGTGGCGACGGTCGCGGCCGCGATCTACGTCGGGGTCTAGCTCCGCAGGGGGGCGACCTATTGTCTCTCCATCCTTTCCTCGGTATTGTGATTAGCTGAAGTGGGCGTCGACGGCCGATTCCAGGGAGGGGATGGCTTGATGGCTGAATAAGCCGTCAAACGTAAAGAAATCAGTTTTTCCTGAACATATGCCAGTTTTCGGGTAGAGTAGGGACAGCGGTATTGACGCGGTGACCTTACGGGGCCTGCGTCCGCAGAAGGCGGCTGTCCTACGGGATGGTCGCCTTCGTCTTTATGGAGGGAAGATGTGCTGCAAGCCGTTTTTATCCATCGATAAGCAGATAAGGCTTCTCGAGGACCGCGGAGTGAAGACCGTCTCCGACACCGCTGGAATCCTTATGCGCGAGGGCTATTATTCCGTTGTCAACGGCTATAAGAACCCGTTCCTCGATAGCGAGAAAACGGTTGCGGCGGGCGACGATAGATATATGGCCGGAACCGAATTCAACGACCTCTACGATCTCTTCTCGTTCGATAGAGCGCTCAGGCTCATCACGTTCCGTTATCTCATCATGGCTGAAGCTGTCGCGAAAACCGCAATCGCACACTGCTTCGCGCGCGCACATACAGATCCCGATGACTATCTTCTTCAGGCAAGCTACTGCACGCGCGAGGAGTTCGGTGAGTACGGGAAAAGCGAAGAAGACTACACGGGCGAGGTCAATAAGTTAATCGGAATACTGTCTTGGCGGAGAGAGAAGAGCGCCACTGAGTTTATCGAGCATTACAGAAGCGATTACGGCAAGGTTCCGATCTGGGTTCTGTGCAACGACTTGACATTTGGGAACATGGAGCACTTCTTCAACCTCATGAAGCCGAAGGAGAAGTCAGACGTCTGCAAGATGATCGCAACCGGAACGGGCAGGCTCGGCGACAAGCTCGTCGGGTACTTCGATGTGCCGACGGCGCGCATCAGCCTTGAAGTGCTCGTAAAGTTCAGAAACATCTGCGCCCACGACGAACGCCTGTATTGCGCACATGTTGGGGATAGGAAAAACGTCAACTACGCGAAAATGGTATGGATGCTGGAGAGGTATCTGACGAACTCCGACTTCTTCTCGTTCCTCGATCAGATAAACGACCTTATCGGAAGTTATAACAGCAGAAACGGTTCCCTTGGGCACATTCTCTCGTCTTTAGGCTTTCCCGAACTCATCAGAAAGATCGAAAGTCGGATCGAGCTTCTTGAGAAGAGTTCGTCAAAGGAATAGATATGGGCGTATCGGGGCGGAAACGCCCCTGTGCTGTCTTGGAAAATACGTGGCGCTCGCAGCCGACTGTTCGAGGTTTGTGGGCGATCCGATGCCGGCACGGTGGCCGAGGTGGGGCGCAGCGCACGGGCGCAGACGCACAAGTGGGGATACGCGGGCATTCGGGACCGGCCCAAAAGAAAGGGGTCGCCCGCGCGTTCACTGAGCGACCTATAAAAATAGCTTGGGATATTTTGGGAGACAAGTAGAATATGCAAGCTATCTACGTGCGGTTATGTGACAAGGCCTAGATCAAATTCATCTGCCCGCCGACCTTGTTGTACCAGTCCTGCCACGTGGGCGGGCAGTACTTCTGCGCGGCGGCCGGGGTGAGGGTGGGCCCGTAGACGTCGCCGAGGAAGGCGACATGGGCGGTGATGGACTCCTCCCAGCTGGAGAAGCGGGTGCTCGTCATCCAGCCCCACGCGTTGTAGTCGCGGAAGCAGTAGGTGCCCTTGGTGCTCTCGATGCACGCGATCGCGGGTGACCAGCGCGGGTCGACGCTGTTGTCCCACGCGGCCTCGGCGAAGACGCGCCCGTAGCCCGCGAGCGGGCTGCCGGACAGGTAGGCGTCGATGCGCGCGGTCCAGGTGGAGATGAACTCGTCGCGCGTGACGTTCCAGTTGACGGAGCCGTCGACGGTCACCGAGGCGCTCTGGCCGGACTGGTTCGCGGTGTTGTTCGCGTTGCCGCCGTCCGCGCCCTCGCCCGACGCGGCAGAGGTGTCGGCGGCGAGGCGCGCCAGCTCCTCGGCGGCCTCCTGCTCGGCGCGTGCCTGGGCCTCGCTGCGCAGCCTCTGGGCCTCCGCGAGCGTGTCGGCCGCCTTCTGCTCGGCGTCCTCGGCCTGCTTGCGCGCCTCCTCGAGCTCGGTCTTCTTCTGCTCGAGCTCGGCCTCGGCGTCGTTCAGTTCCTGGATGTCCCGGTTGTTGGACTCCTGGATCTGATCCATGTAGGTGAGGGTTGAGATGGCGTCGTCGAGCGTCGTGGTCCCCAGGACCACGCCCAAGAAGCCGCCGGAGCTCTTCTGATGCTTGTACTGGGCGCGCATGGCGTCCGAGGCGCGCTCGCGCAGCTCGGGCAGACGCGCCTCGAGCTCGGCGATATCGGACTCGTTCTGGTCGATGAGGGCCTGGAGCTCGTCGAGGGCGGTCTGCGCCTCCTCGTAGGCGGCCGTCGCGTCCTCGACCTGCTTGCGCGCATCGTCGAGCTGGGCCTGCGTGGCCTCCGACACCGCGTAGGCGGCGGTGGGGGAGAGCAGCGGGGCCGCGGCGAAGGCGACGGCGAGGGTGGCGCAGGTGATCAACCGCGCCGGACGGCGAAGCATCAAGGAGATGTGAGACGAGCTCGCGTGCATATACCACCTCGGGCAAATCTGGATTCATCCCAACGCGACCCAGTATACGACATGGTTCGAGTTCAACTTGAACGTTAGACCTCTTTAAGGGTCAAGTTGAAGGTTGGGGTTCGGCTGCGAGCAGCGCGAACGCCGAGTTGTTGAGAAACTCTGGAGTTTCAAGTGAACCTTGAAGGTTCGGCGCCTGCGCCGCGAGGAGTCCGCTGCGGCCCCGCGCGTCCCGCCTCGTGCCGGGCGCGTTCCCCGGAGGCGTCCGCGAAAGCCCCTGTTCCTGCCGCTCGGGGGTGCGGTGCGTAATCATGCGCACGCGGGTCCGCGGCATCGCGGGTTGTGTTACGATGCCGGACGTAACTGGCCAAGATGGTGGCGCGGAGACGCGTGGGCACGCCGTGTACTCGGCGGCCCGGGGGAATCGGGGTGCGAGTCCCCGGCTGTACCAGCAACCGTAACTCGGACGGCCGCGAGTGCACACGCTGTAGATCGGGCGGCGTGCGCGGTCGACTAACGTCAAGTCGGATTTCTCCCCATCTGTGTCGTGTCGCAGGCGCAACGATGCCTGCGGGGCCGCGGCATGGCCCTGGAGAGAAAGGACCGAGCATGATCGGTATCCGGGCGGCGCTCGCCGCCGCAGCTTCCCGCCGTCGATCCGACGGCGATCCCGCACAAGGAATCCCCCGCACCGCGTTGCCTACGGCGCGTGCCCTGACGGCCCTCGCGGTGGCCTTCGCCCTTGCCATGGGGCAGGTCCCGACGGCCGCGCTCGCCGCCGAGCTCGGTGTCGACTCCGTCGCCCCCGCAGACGTCGAGGCGATGGACGCGGCGACGGGCTCATCCGACGTCACCGACGCCTCGAGCGAGGCGCCCGCGGACGCCGCTGACGACGCATCCTCTGACGCCGCGACCGCGGACGGGACGGACGGGGACGCCGTCGAACCCGACGCCGCGGACTCCCAGGACGTCCCGGCCGGGACTTCCTCCCAAGACGACGCCGCGACCGCGGACCGGGCGGCGGGGGAGGAGGCATCCGACCCTTCGGCCGACGAGACGGCGCCGGCGGAGGAGCAGAAGATCGCCGCCTCGGCCTCCATCATCGGGCCGGGCTCTAACGGTGCGGACGCCATCTGGTACGGCAACGACTCCTTCCAGGTCGACGCCGGCTCCACGGCCGCCGACGTGCTCGAGCGCGCCCTGGCCGACGCGGGCCTGACCGCCGACTACGGCGAGAGGGACTACGGCTGGTACCTCAATACGATCACGTCCCCCTATACCGGCGAGGTCCTCGGCTGGGACCAGCCCTCCGGCCATTACTGGCAGGTGTTCGTGAACGGCAAGGCCTCCGAGGTCGGCGCCGGCTCGGTGGAGCTCAAGGACGGCGACAGCGTCGCGCTGTACTACTCCGCCTACGGCGAGTCCCTGCCCGACGGCGACCTCCCGCAGAGCCTGTCGGTCACCGCGGCCGTCATCGGACCGGACTCCCATGGCATCTCGGCCGCATGGGCTGAGGAGCGCACCTGGACGGTCGAGGAGGGCGAGACCGCGGCGGACCTCACCGAGCGCGTCCTCGCCGACGCGGGGCTCACCGCCGACTACGGCGAGGGCACCTACGGCTGGTGCCTCAATACGATCACGTCGCCCTACACCGACGAGGTCCTCGGCTGGGATGAGGCATCGGGCAGGTACTGGCAGCTGTTCGTGAACGGCGAGCCGTCCGAGGTCGGCGCCGGCTCCTTGGAGCTCAAGGAGGGCGACCGCGTCGTCTGGGCGTACGCCGCCTACGGCGCCGAGGAGCCTGTGCCCGGCGAGCCCGACGCGGATGCCGAGCGCCCCAACTACGACTCCGACTGGACCGGTTTCGGCAACGGCGGCGGCACCACGCTGGTGGGCGTGCCCACGCCGAGTGAGTCCGCCGAGCAGAAGTGGGCCGTCGACCTCAAGAAGCCCGGCGAGTACTACGTTTCCGCCGGCGACCCCATGATCGTGAACGGCGACATCTACGTCACGAGCTCCACCGAGCTCATCCGCATCGACGGGGACACCGGCGAGGTGCTCGACCGCGTGAGCACGGGCGGGCGCACCACCTACTTCTCGCGCCCCGTCTACGCGGACGGCGTCATCATCATCCCCTCCGACGACGGCTCGATCGCCGCGTTCACCGCCGACACCCTCACCTGCGTGTGGCGCACCGCCGCGCTCGAGGCCCCGTCCACGGGCGGCCGCTACCAGGCGAACTCGACGCTCACCGTGGTCAACGGCTGCGTGATCGCGGGCTTCGAGGCCGGCGCCGGCGCGTCCGGCACCGCCTCGGCGGGTGCCCTGGTCTGCGTGAGCATCTCCGACGGCGAGGTCATGTGGGTCAACACCTCCGTCAAGGAGGGCGACAGCGCCGGCGAGGGGTACTACTGGGCGGGTGCCGCGGTCTCCGGTGACGAGATCGTGATCGGCGACGACGGCGGCAAGGTCCAGCTCATCGACGCCTCGACGGGTGACGTCCTTTCGTCCGTGCAGATCGGCATGCCGTGCCGCTCCACCATCGTCGCGGCGGGCACCGAGGACGGCGACGAGGTGTTCCTGGCCGTCGGCCAGTCGCCCGCGACCCTGTTCAAGATCGTCCGCGAGGGCGACACCCTGCGCATCGCGGGGCAGGTGGAGTTCGGCTCCTCGTCGACCTCCACGCCCGCGGTCGCGGACGGGCTCGTGTACGTCGGCGGCCTCAACGGCTCCTACAACGGTATCCTCGCCGTCATCGACCTCGGCACCATGACCGTTTCGGACACCTTCGTGACCGACGCGCGGGGCGAGGTCAAGTCCTCGCCGCTCGTCTCGGTCCAGGGCGATGGCACCTACGTTTACTTCACCGCCAACTCGCGGCCCGGCGGCGTGTACCGCTACTCCCTCTCCACGGGGGAGGCGACGCTGCTGTTCACGCCCGACACGGCGCAGCAGAACTACTGCACCGCGAGCGTCATCGCCGACGCCGAGGGCAACCTGTACTACACCAACGACTCCGGTCACCTCTTCTGCATCTCCGCGGCCGCGGGCTACACGGTCACCTACGACACCCAGGGCGGCAGCTCCGTGGCGGCGTCCCATCCGGTCCAGGGCGGCAAGCTGCTCAAACCGGCCGACCCCGAACGCGAGGGGTACCGCTTCACCGGCTGGTACACCGATGCCGCGTGCACGGCCGCGTGGGACTTCGATGACCCGGTGAACGCCGACATGACCCTCTACGCCGGCTGGGAGCCCGTCTCCGACGACACGCCCCCGGTGACCCCCGGCGGCGGGACCGGCACCGGCTCCAGCGGCTCCACCGGCGGTTCGACGAACGGCTCGACCGGCGGCTCCACGGGCTCCGGGCAGGGCACCGTCCCCGCGGGCGCCCGTCCGGTCGCGACGGGGACCGTCCCCGCGGGCGCCACGCCCCTCTCGACGGCCGCCGCGGGCGCCGATGCCGGGCAGGACGCCGCGGTGGCCGATGAGGCCGACGGGTCCGCATCCGACGGGACCTCTGCCGCGGGCGCTGCGGCCCGCTCCGCCGTCGCCTCGGCGGAGGATGCCGCCGAGAGCGCGCAGACGGGTGCGCCCATGGCGCTCGCGGGCGTCGTCGTCGGCGTCATCGGGCTGGCCGCGATCGCCGCGTACCTGGTGATCTCCCGCCGCCGCGATTCCGAGGGCGGTCGATAGCCATGGCCGCTGACGATACCCGCAAACTCGATCCCGTTGAGAACGGGGGCGCCGCGCCGGACGCCGCGCACGGTGACCTCGACAGGACGCAGCAGGCCCCGGCCCGTCCGGCGGGCGAGGCCTCGACCCCCGAGTCCTTCGTCACCTTCGGCGAGGGGGCGCAGGGGGATCCGGGGAAGGCCGCGGCGCCCAGGCGCGCGACGGGTCGCCCCGTCCTCCTGGGCGCGCTCGCGCTCTGCTGCGTCGTCCTGATCGTCGCCTCGCTCGGCTTCGTCCATCCGTCGGATGACGGGTCCTGGTCCCTCTCGTGGCTCTTCCAGACCACGGAGGCGGCCGAGGAGCCCGCGTCCGCCGGGAGCGGCTCGGCGGACGCGTCCGGCGCCCCCGCCGGCGCCGACGGCGCGTCGGACGCTGCGGACGGCTCCGCCGACGCCTCCTCCGCCGACGCTTTCGGCCAGGATGCCGGAGCCTCCGCCGACAGCTCCGTCTCCTCCTCGGACACGGGCGCCGCTTCCAGCTCCGGCGGTTCCTCGTCCTCCTCTTCGTCTTCCTCGGGCGGGGGCTCGTCCAGCTCCTCCGGCGGCTCCCAGGGGTCGTCCGGCGGCTCGCAGACCCCGTCCGACGACCGGCGCGACACGGTGACCGTCACCGTGACGATCAGCTCCGACGTCGTGGGCGGGAGCGTCTCCGGCGGCGGGACCTTCACGTTCGAGAAGGGCGCCACGGCCTACGACGCCCTGTGCGCCTGCGGCCTCTCGGTGAACGCGAGCGACTCGGCGTACGGCATCTATGTGAGCGCGATCGGCGGGCTCGCCGCCGAGGGCACGCAGGGGTGGAACTACGCCGTCAACGGCGTGACCCCCGGCATGAGCTCCAGCTACTACGAGCTCTCGGACGGCGACACCGTCGACTGGTTCTACGTGCTGTCCTAGCTTGCGCGAACACGCGCCCTGATGCACTCCGCGGGCCCGTCTCCGGTTCATCCGGCGGCGGGCCCGTTCCCGTTGCGCGCGGACGCACCGGACCGGGAGCCGGCGCTCGGAAACGGAAGCGACCGGCTCGCAGCCGGTCGCGGTCTCGGTACGATGCGGTTGGGATGCCGGGAAGGGGCTTAGGCGCGCCCACCGTCCAGGAAGCGGCGGCGGCTGAAGAAGTTGTACCAGGTGACCAAGAAGGTGGAGATCAGCTTCATGACCTGGTAGCCGATGCTCAGGACCGCGACGCCCACGAACATGAACAGGTCGTTCAGACCGAGCCCGACGGCGGAGAGCACCGCGAAGATGGTGAACTCGCGCTTGCGGGACAGGTCGTCGCGGCGGCTGAACACATAGCGCATGCTCAGGAAGTAGTTCACCACGACGGAGGCGAGAAACGACGCGGAGGTGGCGATCAGGAAATCGACGTGCAGCAGCTCGACCAAGACGAGCAGCAGGATGTAGTCCACGGCGAGCGAGGTGATGCCCACGACGGCGAACTTGCTGAACTGTTTGACGGTGTCCTTGGAGAGCGCTGCGCGCACGGATGCTCCTTCATCGCGACCTGTCGGCGCGGCGGCCGACCGACTGCAGGATACTGTATGCCAATCGTCAGCAAGATGTAAGGAAATCGGCAACAAGAACACAAAGCGCGGCAGGTTGGGTTGAGGTCGGGCCGCAGGGCGGGTTCCGTCCGCGCCGCTCGGCACCCACGCCCGGGGCCTTGCGGGCTGCGAGGGCCCCGCAAGGCCCCGGCGCCTGATACCCGTACGGGGCCTCCGCGGCCTCGTCGCTTCTCCCGCCGCCGTCTACGCCTTCCCGCCGCCGTCGAGGAAGATCTTGCGGGTGACGAAGTTCCACACCATCACGACGGCGGTCGCGAAGATCTTGACGATGCGGTAATCGACGGATACGACCTCGGTGCCCGCCCACATGAGCACGTCGTTGATGATGAGGCCCAGCACCGACAGCACGATGAAGATCGCGAACTCGCGCCGGCGGCTCATCCCCTCGCGGTGGCTGAACACGTAGCGCATGCTCGCGACGTAGTTGAACACCACCGAGACGGTGAACGAGACCGTGGCGGATGCGACCGGGTTCACACCGAAGACCTCGGTGAGGAACACCATGACGCCGTAGTCGATGACGAACGCGATGACGCCGACCACGCCGAATTTCATGAGCTGCGCGATGAGGTTCTTCATACCGGGCCTTCCGAGAGAGACTGCGTTTCGCGACCAGACATTGTAGCGCACGCATGCGCCCGCCGGATGCGCCCGGAGGCATCTCCCCAGCCCCTCCAGGCGTCGGCCTCAGCGGGCGGCTTCCGGGAGCTGTCCGCTGCGGTAGGCCTCCAGCAGCTGCCGCAGGTCGTTGATCTGCGCGCGGATCTCCTCGCCGGTATCGGTGTCCGAGACCATGAGGCGGCGCGTCGGCACGTCGAAGCGGGTCGTCTCGCTCTGGATGTCCGCGTTGCGTATGATGGCCTCCTCCACGCTCTTGAACGCCTCGTGGGCCTTCAGGCGCATGCCGCGGGAGCTCGCGATGAGGGTATAGCCGGCGATGCCGGTCTTGGGGTGGTAGGCCTGGCAGAAGCCGCCGTCGATCACGAGCAGCCGCCCGTCGGCGCGGATGGGGGACTCGCCCTTGATGGTCTTGACCGGGGTGTGGCCGTTGATGATGTGGCCCGATCCGGGGACGATGCCGAACTCGCGCATGATGGCGTCGCAGGCGGGCACCTCCCGCGTGAGCTCGAAGTAGGGGTCCATGGGCTCGGCCCAGGTGGACTCGTCGGCGATGTAGGAGCGCTCGAAGGTCTTGACGAGGCGGCCGGACGCCGGGGACTTGTGCCCGACCCACAGGTACCACATCCAGTCGAGCGCCTCCTGCTCGCGCGTGCGCCAGGCGCGCCGGGCGATGCTGTCGCAGAAGTCCATGTAGTCGCGTCCCGCGCGCCAGGTGCCCAGGCAGTTGACGTTGGTGAACGTCCCGTCGGCGCTCATCGGGACGCAGCCGTGGAACAGCAGGTTGCTGTTGCGCACGAGGTACATCGAGCCGTGGCGGTACAGGAAGTCGATATGGCTGCGCAGATGGTCGCTGCCGGTGAACTCCTGCACGAGCTTGTCGATGATGCGCCCCTCCTCAGGGGTGAGCTCGTAGGGCGAGTCCGGATCGAGGGTGGGGAAGTCGGAGGTGGTGAGCGGCCAGCGCGCCCCGTCGATCTCCACGGTGGCGTCGGCGAGGTCGATCTTGTCGAGCAGCAGGCGGTCGTGCATGTCGAACTCGGGGTGCCGCAGGATGATCTGGCCCTCGAGCTTGAACAGCATCACGTTGATGGCCTTGATGAGCGGCGTGATGCGCTCGCCCGCGCGGTAGGTCCTGTCCGCGAAGGAGACGAGCTCGCGCAGGGAGATGCCGTAATCGTTCTCGAGGATCTCGAAGTTGCCGTAGCGCAGGTTGTTGCGCAGCACGGTCACGATGCAGGCGGGCTCGCCGGCGGCCGCGCCCATCCACAGGATGTCGTGGTTGCCCCACTGGATATCGGTGCGCTGGTGCTCGCAGCGCAGCAGGCGGTCCATGATCTTGGCCGCGCCGCCGCCGCGGTCGAAGACGTCGCCCACCAGGTGGATGTGGTCGACGGCGAGCACCTTGATGAGCTCGGCGAGGGAGTAGATGAAGTCCTCGGTGGAGTCGGTCTCGAGGATCGAGCCGATGATGCGCTCGTGGTAGCGCACGCGGTAGTTGTTCTCGTCGGGGTGGGTGTGGAGCAGCTCGTCGATGATGTAGGCGAAGTCGTGCGGGATCGCCTTGCGGACCTTCGAGCGCGTGTAGCGGCTGGACAGGCGCCGCGCCACCGTGATGAGCTGGTCGAGTATCGTCTTATACCAGGTGGGCGAGTCCTGATGCGCGGCGCGCGCGAGCGCGATCTTCTCGCGCGGGTAGTAGATGAGCGTGCACAGCTCGCCTTTCTCGCGCTCGGAGAGGCTGTCGCCGAAGTCCTCGTCCACGTGCTCGCGGACCACGCCGGAGCAGTTGTTCAGGATGTGCAGGAAGGCCTCGTACTCGCCGTGGAGGTCGCTCATGAAGTGCTCGGTGCCCTTGGGCAGGTTCAAGATCGCCTGGAGGTTGATGATCTCGGTGAAGACCGCCTGCTGGTTGGGGAACTTCTCGGAGAGCAGGGTCAGGTACTTCATGGTCTGCTCGGAACGTTCTGCGGCGATCATGCGCGGGCCTCCTTGCGGCGCTCCCGAGCTGGCCGGTGGCGCCCCGGTACGGACGTATGGCTCACCAGTATGGCCCAGAGGTGTCGAGAGGCTGTGGAGATGGGACGGCCCGTCGGCGGACGGTACAAGAAAACGGCCGAGCCGGACAATTCGTCCCGCTCGGCCGTTTCGCCACGGAGGGATCCGCCTGACGCGCGTGCTGCGGACCTGCGCCCCGTATCAGCGCGCGTCCCGGAGCGCGCCCGAGGGCCGGCAAGCCGCACCCCGCGGAACGGGTCGCGCCCGCTGCGCGCGTCAGCTGAACTGGTTGCGGTAGGCCTCGCAGACCTCGTCGACCGGGCCGTCCATGCGCAGGTCGCCCTTCTCGATCCAGATGGCGCGCTGGCAGATGCGCTCCACCTGCTCGATGGAATGGGAGACGAACAGGACCGTGACGTCGCCGGACTCGATGAAGCGCTGGATGCGCCGCTCGCACTTCTCCTGGAAGAACACGTCGCCCACCGACAGGGTCTCGTCGACGATGAGGATGTCGGGCTCGGTGATCGTGGCGATGGCGAAGGCGATGCGCGCCGTCATGCCGGAGGAGAAGTTCTTGAGCGGCATGTCCATGAAGTCGCGCAGCTCGGCGAACTCGATGATGCCCTCGAGGTTGTCGTCGATGAACTCCTTGGTGTAGCCCAGCAGCGAGCCGTTCAGGTAGATGTTCTCGCGGGCGGTGAGCTCGGGGTCGAAGCCCGCGCCCAGCTCGATGAGGGGCGCGATGTTGCCGCGCACGATGCATTCGCCCTCGCTGGGCTCCAGCACGCCGGCGATGATCTTCAGCATGGTGGACTTGCCCGAGCCGTTGGTGCCCACGAGGCCCACGACCTCGCCGCGGCGCACCTTGAACGAGATGTCCTTGAGCGCGCGGAACTCCTTGAAGAACAGCTCGTGGCGGATGAGCTTGATGAAGTACTCCTTGAGGTTGGTGAGGGACTCCGACGCCATGTTGAAGATCATGGTGACGTCGTTCACCTCGACGGCGTACTCCGGGGTAGCGGATTGGGTGTCTGCCATGAGCGGTCCTTAGATGTAGAGGATGAAGCGGTGCTCGAGCTTGTGGAAGATCAGGTAGCCGATGAGGAACATCACGATGGCCCAGCCGGCGCACAGCGCGACGGTGACGGGCTCGGGGTTGGTCTGCCACAGGAAGATCTGGCGCATGAAGTTCAGGAAGTTGTACATGGGGTTGCCGTACATGAGGACCTGCACCACGGAGGGCATGGCGTGGATGTAGTCGTCGGTCCAGAAGATGGGCGTGAAGTAGGTCCACGCGGTGATGACGACGCTCCACAGGTGCATGATGTCGCGGAAGAACACCGTGAGGGCGGAGAGCATGAGGCCGAGGCCCATGCAGAAGACCATGAGCAGCGCCAGGCACACGGGCAGCCAGATGAGGTGCCAGGTGGGCATGATGCGGAACCACAGCATGACGAGCGCGACCGCGATGAGGGAGAACCCGAAGTTCACGAGCGAGAACAGGACCTTCTGCACGGGGAACACGAAGCGGTGGACCTTGACCTTCTTGAGCAGCGACGAGTTGTCGATAATCGACATGAGGGCCTGCGAGGTCGAATCGCTCATGACCGTGAAGGTGACGTTGCCGATGATGAGGTAGAGCGGGTAGAGCTCGGGGGTGACCGAGCCGTTGCGCCCCTGCGCGAAGATGGTGGAGAAGACCACCGCCATCACGATCATCATGAGCAGGGGGTTCAGCACGCTCCACACGACGCCGAGCACGCTGCGGCGGTATTTGCGCTTGAAATCGCGGGTGACGAGCTGCTTCAGGATGTAGATGTCTTTCTGGAGGTCGTTCTTGGCGTGGGTCGCCTTGAGCGTAGTGGGGATGTCTGCCACGTGCCGGCTCCTTGACGCGTCGTACGATATGGACGAGGGTTCATGGTAGCACAGGGCCCTTGAGCATACCGGATTTCACGAGGACGGTACAGTTGGCGGGCCGTACCCGACGGGAGGAGGGAGCGCTGGGAGCCTCCGGGCCGCCGGGCAGGGCGTGGCGGGAGTCAGGGTGCGCCCGCCACGTCGTTATAGGAGGCACCAATCGGGCTGGAGCGATGGGAGCCAGGGGCCGGCCGGGCGCGTCGTCGCGGGGACCAGGTGCGGCCTGGCGCGACGCGGCGGGGAACAGGACAGCCCGGCACGGCGGGGATCGGGTGTGGCCCGGCGCAGCGGGAGTCAGGGTCCGCCGGGTGCGTCGTCGCGGGAGGCACCAAGCGGGCTGGAGTGCTAGCGAACTGGAGGCCGGTACGTCGCGGCGGGAACCGGAGGCCGGCCGGGGTATCGCGGCGGGGACGGTTCGGGCCGTCGTTTCGGGGTGTCGGTCAGCGCGGGAGGCATCAGGCAGATGGAAGGCGCAGGTCAGTGCAGGAGGCGCCAGGCATCAACGCCCAGACCTTCTGCGATGCGCTCGAGCGTATCGAGCTTGACGGCAGCCTCGCCGCGCTCGATGCAGTCGAGCGCGGGCCTGCTGAGATCGATGCTCATGCAGAATCGCTGCTTGGTGATGCCCGCTGCCTCACGATGCGCTCGGATCGCGCGACCGAGCTTCCGCCGGTGCACGACCAGGTCCACGGCTCCCGTCTGCTCGGAGTCGGGTCCGGGCGGGCGATCTGCGGCGCGGGACGTGCCCGCGTGGGGAAGATCGCACCGCCTCATCGCAGGAGCTCCCACGGTTCCTTCTCGAGCACGACGGACAGCCGGCACAAGGTGTTGAGCTTGATGTTCTGGTCACCGCGCTCGATTCCGTCGAGGATCGGGCGGCTGATGCCCGCCATGAGGCAGAGGCGTGATTTGCTGAGCCCGCCCCGTTCGCGAGCGAGTTTCACGTTCTCGGCGAGCTGTTGTCTAAGCGTTCTAGTATCCATGGGCTAGAGTTTGACCTGACCATATCGGGTAGGGTGAAAGCGCACTTTACATATTCACAAATGAATTACAAGTGTCTACAACCTTCTTTAAAATGGCATCTACCTGCAAGGGTGTTAGTAAATCGAATAAACATGTCCGATATGTCCATCTAGCTTGCAGTATATCGAAACGGATGAAATGGATGCGCGTGGGCAATGCCGGCCATGACGAATCCGACTGCGATAGCAGTCCACTTCGGTATGGATGACGGATGTGGCGGTTCATGCATGGGGCCGTCACGATATCCGTGCGTCGTTCCACGGCTCGGAGTCTGACGGCTGCCCGTGGCGGCATCGATTGCTCGACGTGAGAACATATGTTGGAGCGCGATCAGCCGTCGATCTCGGCTCGCCGAAGCCGTTTTTCGTTCGTGTTCAGGTTTATGGCAAATAATCGCCGTTTCGGGGAGGGTCGCCCAGTTCTGACGACGCCCCGTCGTCCGGCGCCGTCCGCGGTGCGCTTCTCGGCGCCCGTTCTTGTCCGTTGAAAGCGGCTAGAACGGTCAGACCGGACGAACAAAGCAATGACTGCGGTCGCCGGGTGCGCGGGCTATGTCGGCCGCACGGCCCTCCAAGGCCTCGGGGCCCTTCTTCCAGAGGGCGAGCCTCCCCGAAACGGCGATTTTCTGCCAGGAACCGAAACGCGAACGGTACGCGGACCCAATCCGCGGTCGTTCTCGACGCGCGGATTGGGTCCGCTGAGGGAATCGGGGGCCGTCCACATGTCGTGGGCGACCCCCGTGTTCAGCGCCGAGTTCCCGGCCGTGGATTATAGGCTCGCGTTCCCGTCGCTACCGGGTCATGGCGGCGTGACAATGGAGCGCGATAAAGGAGCTGCCCTCATGGTCATCATGAACCGGGGGCTGTCCTATCTGTCACGATGGCGGCGTCACATGGGAGGATGTCCCGCCGGTCATCATGAAACGAGGGCTGTCCTGCCTGTCACGATCGGTCATGACCCCTGATGGCCTGCGCTAGGCGACGGGGTCGATCCCGAGCTCGGAGCGGACCAGGTCGAATGCCGCGGCGACGGCCTTGTCCATGTCGTAGTACTTGTAGCCGCCCAGGCGTCCGGCGAACACGACGCTGCCCTCCTGCTCGGCGAGCTCGCGGTAAGCCCGGTAGAGCTTCTCGTTGCGCTCGTCGTTGATGGGGTAGTAGGGCTCGTCGCCCGGCTTCCAGTCGGCGGGGTACTCGCGGGTGACGACGGTCTTCTCCTGGTCGCCGAACTCGAAGTGCTTGTGCTCGATGATGCGGGTGTAGGGGGTCTCGCGGTCGGTGTAGTTCACCACGGCCACGCCCTGGTGGTTGCGCTCGTCGAGCACGTCGGTCTCGAAGCGCAGGCTGCGGTACTCGAGCGTGCCGAGCTTGAAGTCGTAGAACGCGTCGATCGGGCCGCAGTAGACGGTGCGGTCGGCGATGTCGGGCTGCTCGGAGACCAGCTCGCGGTACTCGACGCCGCAGCGAACCTCCACGCCCTCGAGCATCCGCTCGACCATCTTGGTGTACCCGCCCATGGGGATGCCCTGGAAGCGGTCGTTGAAATAGTTGTTGTCATAGGTGAAGCGGCAGGGGAGGCGCCGGATGATGGAGGCGGGCAGCTCGCGGCAGTCGCGGCCCCACTGCTTCTCGGTGTAGCCCTTCACGAGCTTCTCGAAGATGTCGCGGCCGACCAGGGAGAGCGCCTGCTCCTCGAGGTTACGCGGCTCGCCGATGCCCTCCGCGGCGATCTGCTCGGCGATCTTGGCCTGCGCCTGCGCCGGCGTGAAGACTCCGGGCCACATCTTGGAGAAGGTGTTCATGTTGAAGGGCATGTTGTAGATCTCGCCGTGGAAGTTGGCGATGGGGGAGTTCACGTAGTTGTTGAACTCGGCGAACCGGTTCATGTAGTCCCATACGTCGCGCATGGAGGTGTGGAAGATGTGCGCGCCGTATACGTGGACGTTGATGCCCTCGACCTCGGCGGTGTGGATGTTGCCGGCGATGTGGTTGCGGCGGTCGATGACCAGGCAGGTCTTGCCCGCGCGCTTCGCCTCGTGCGCGAAGACCGCGCCGGTGAGGCCGGCGCCGACGACAAGGTAATCGTAGTGGGACATGGTGCCTTCCGTTTCTACTCGGTGCTCGCTCAGCGGGGACGTCGCCCGCCGTGGCCCAGTATACCGGGAGGGCGACGCTGCCGGCCCCTGGCGCCCGCGCGCACGGGTTTACCATGACGGCAGGCGGAACCGGTCCCGCTGCCAGGTGGGAAAAAGTGCCTGTCCCTATTTTCCCGCACCGATGGGAAAATAGGGACAGGCACTTTTTTCCAGGCGCGGTCCTTCGCGCGCGTCTGCGCACGCCGTCCAATCGGGTTTTATGCAAACCGCCCGGGCGCGAAAAGGCGCCATTCGCCCGATGGGGACGTGGGGAAACCGTGTGCCCGAGGGGCCTGCAGGAAGAAGAAACCCCCGGTCCGACCCGATTTGTTCGTCTTATCGAGCCGCGACGGCGACCCTTGACAGGGCCTCCGCCCCCTATACACTGGACCATGACCTTTAAGCGTGTACGAGATACCGCAAGGATGAAACATATCGCCCGGGGACCGGGCACCTTCCTGCGGATGTCCCGCCACGCGCGGTCGGCATCTGTTTTTTTGCGCCGACCCGGCCCGAACGGGCGGCACGAAGCGAGGGAAGGAGATTGATGGGCACGTCTTCACCCAAGGCCGTCATCATGGACGAGGCATCCGTCTCGCGTGCGATGACGCGCATCGCGCACGAGATCCTCGAGCGCAACGAGGGATGCGAGAACCTGGCCATCGTGGGCATCGTCACCCGCGGCGACCTGCTCGCCAAGGAGCTCGTCGACAGGATCCGCGAGATCGAGGGGGTGGACGTCCCGCTCGGAAGCCTCGACATCAGCTTCTACCGCGACGATTTCCAGACCCATTTCTCGCCCGAGGTCCACGCCACGGACATCCCGTTCGACGTCGACGGCAAGCGCATCGTGCTGGTCGATGACATCCTCTACACGGGCCGCACCATCCGCTGCGCCCTCGACGCCGTGATGGACCTCGGCCGCCCGTCGCGCATCGAGCTGGCTGTCCTGGTCGACCGCGGCCACCGCGAGCTGCCCATCTGCCCCGACTTCGTGGGCAAGAACGTTCCGTCCTCCCACGAGGAGAACGTTCGCCTGTACCTGAAGGAGGTCGACGGGCGCACGTCCGTCGAGATCACGGAAGTCGCCGCGGGCGCCCACGTGGGCTCCGCGCCGCTGGGAGGTGAGTAGCCCATGGCGTTCAACCACAAGCATCTGATCGACATCACGGAGTACTCCGACACCGATCTCATGACGATCCTCGAGACCGCCAAGGCGTTCTCGCAGGTCAACGAGCGTGCCATCAAGAAGGTGCCGACGCTCAAGGGCAAGACCATCGTCAACATGTTCAACGAGCCCTCCACGCGCACCCGCAGCTCCTTCGAGCTCGCCGAGAAGCGCCTGTCGGCCGACACCCTGAACTTCGGCGGCTCCTCCACGAGCACCGTGAAGGGCGAGAGCCTCATCGACACGGTCATGACGCTCAACTCCTATAAGATCGACATGATCGTCGTGCGCGACAAGCACGCCGGCGCCCCCTACATGGTCACCCAGGCTTCCCCCGTCTCGGTCATCGACGCGGGCGACGGCAAGCACGGCCATCCCACCCAGGCGCTGCTCGACCTCTACTCCATCTGGGAGCGCAAGGGGAGCTTCGAGGGCCTGAAGGTCGGCATCGTGGGCGATATCGCCCACTCCCGCGTCTGCGGCTCGCTCATCCCCGCCCTGAAGATCATGGGCGCCGAGGTGACCGTCATCGCCCCCGGCACGCTCATCCCGGCCGCGCCCGAGGTGCTCGGCGCCGACCGCGTGAGCTACTGCCTCGACGACGTCCTGCCCGAGCTCGACGTCGTCTACATGCTGCGCATCCAGCGCGAGCGCCTCGAGGGCGCGCCGTTCCCGAGCCTGCGCGAGTACCACCAGCTGTTCGGTCTCACGCGCAAGCGCGAGCGCCTCATGAAGCCCGATGCGATCGTGTGCCACCCCGGCCCGATCAACCGCGGCGTCGAGTTCGACTCCTACATGGCCGACCACCCGGAGCGCTCCGTCATCCTCGACCAGGTCTACGCCGGTATCTGCGTGCGCATGGCCGCCCTGTATCTGCTGCTTGGAGGTGCCGATAATGGCCTTGCTTCTTAAGAACGCCCACGTCGTCGACCCGTCCGTCGAGCTCGACGGCATCGTCGACGTCCTGATCGACGGCGAGCGCATCGCGCGCGTCGGCGAGAACCTCGATGCCGCCGACGCCGAGGTCGTCGACCTGTCCGGCAAGTACCTCGTCCCCGGCCTCGTGGACATGCACGTCCACCTGCGCGAGCCGGGCTTCGAGCACAAGGGCACCATCGAGTCCGAGACCCGCGCCGCCGCCCGCGGCGGCTTCACGGGCGTGTGCTCCATGCCCAACACCGACCCGGTCACCGACAACGGCGTGACCATCGAGTACGTGAAGTCCGTCGCCGCGCGCGAGGGCCACTGCCGCGTCTACCCCTCCGGCGCCATGACCCGTGGCCTCAAGGGCGAGATCATCTCCGAGATGGGCGATATGGTCGCCCACGGCGCCGTCGCCTTCACCGATGACGGCCGCGGCGTCCAGGGCGCCGGCATGCTGCGCCGCGCCATGGACTACGGCAAGATGTTCGACCGCGTCTTCATGAGCCACTGCCAGGACGAGGACCTCGTCGGCGACGGCCAGGTCAACGAGGGCGTCGCCTCCACGCGCCTCGGTCTGCTCGGCTGGCCGGCGGCCGGCGAGGAGATCCAGATCGCCCGCGACATCGCCATCGCGGAGCTGACCGGCGCCAAGCTGCACATCCAGCACATCTCCACCGCCCGCGGCGTCGAGCTCGTGCGCGAGGCCAAGGCCAAGGGCCTGCCCGTCACCTGCGAGGCCACCCCGCACCACATGTTCCTCACCGAGGACGCCATCGACGGCACCTACGACACGAGCCTGAAGGTGAACCCGCCGCTGCGCACCGCCGCCGATGCGCAGGCCGTCGTGGCCGGCGTCGTGGACGGCACGGTCGACGCCATCGTGACCGACCACGCCCCGCACGCCGACTGGGAGAAGTCCCGCGAGTTCGAGCTCGCGCCGTTCGGCATGATCGGCCTCGAGACCTCGCTCGCCCTCGTCATCACCAACCTGGTGAAGACCGGCACCATCGACTACGGCCGCATGGTCGAGCTCATGGCCATCGCCCCGCGCCGCATCCTGGGCCTCGACCAGGTGAGCGTCGCCGAGGGCTCCGTCGCCGACCTCACGGTGTTCGACCCCGAGGCCTCCTGGACCGTCGACGCCGACGCCCTCGAGTCCGCGGCCCGCAACACCGGGTTCAAGGGCGCCGAGCTCACCGGCCGCGCGACCGACGTGTTCGTGGGCGGCGTCGCCACCCTGCGCGACGGTGTCGTCTGCTAACATAGGTCCCAACAGCTTCGTCGCGGGCCGCCTGTCCTTTCCGCAGCGTGAGGGCATGCGGCCCGCATCCGTTTCGCGTGCGCGCCGGAAGCGCACCGAGGAGAGGAGACGCGCATGCCCCAGCCTTCGTCCGCGCGGCTGCACGAGTTCACGGTGGTGAGCAACGACCGGATCGCCGAGGGCGTCTGGTCGCTCGTCATCGAGGCCCCGCGCCTTGCCGCAGCCATCCGTCCCGGCCAGTTCATGAACTTCGAGGTCCCCGGCAACGCGGCGAGCCTGCTGCGCATCCCGCTGTCCTATGCCGCGGCCGACCCCGACGCCGGCACGGTGGAGATCTGGTACGCCGTGGTGGGCGACGGCACCGAGCGCCTGTCGCACATGGCCCCGGCCTCCTCGTCCACGGTGCTCGGCCCGGGCGGCCACGGCTGGTCGGCGCCCGAGGGCTGCGCCCGCGCGCTGCTCGTGGGCGGCGGCATCGGCATCCCGCCCCTCGTCCCGCTCGCGGCCGCCCTGCGCGAGCGCGGCGTCGCCTTCGACGCCTGCCTGGGCGCGCGCACGGCCGACGCGCTCGTGGGCGCCGGCGAGCTCGCCGACCTGGGTGCCGGCACGGTCGCGGTGGCCACCGACGACGGCACGGCCGGCGTGCACGGGTTCGTGACCGACCCCGTCGCCGAGCTGCTGTCCGCCGGCTCCTACGACTACGTGGCGACCTGCGGCCCCGGCGTCATGATGAGCCGCGTCGCCGAGCTCGCCCACGGCGCCGGCGCGTACTGCGAGGCGTCCCTCGAGCGCATGATGAGCTGCGGCTTCGGTGCCTGCAGCACGTGCAACGTCGAGACGACCGAGGGCATGAAGGGCGCCTGCATGTGCGGGCCGGTGTTCGATGCGAGCAAGGTGGTGGTCTGGTGAGCCAGGTGAGCATGGCCGTCGACTTCGGCGGCATCAAGATGAAGAACCCCGTCAACACCGCGGCGGGGACCTTCGGGCAGGGATGGCAGTTCGAGCCGTTCATCGACGTCTCCGAGCTCGGCGCCATCACCACGAAGGGCTGCGCGGCGGAGCCCTGGCCGGGCAACCCCGCCCCGCGCATGTGCGAGGTCCCGGGCGGCATGATGAACTCCGTCGGCCTGCAGAACCCCGGCGTGCGCGGCTTCGCCGAGGAGTCCGGCCCCTACCTTGCCGACCTGACCGCGAAGGGCACCCAGGTCATCTGCCAGGTCGCCGGCCACTCCACCGAGGAGTACGTCCGCGCCCTCGAGCTGTTCTGCGAGCTGTGCCCCTGGGCCGCCGGCTTCGAGATCAACGTGAGCTGCCCCAACATCGCCGCCGGCGGCGCCGCCTGCGGCTCGACGCCGGAGGGCGCCGCCGAGGTCATGCGCGCCTGCCGCAAGGTCACGGACAAGCCGCTGCTCGTCAAGATGGCCCCCGTGCGCGTGGCCGAGATCGCCCGCGCCCTTGAGGCGGAGGGCGCCGACGGCCTGTCGGTCATCAACTCCATCTCCGGTATGGCCATCGACGTGCACACGCGCAAGAGCCGCCTGTCCAAGCCCACGGGCGGCATGTCCGGCCCGCTGTGCCACCACATCGCCGTCCGCATGGTCTGGGAGGTCGCCAACGCGGTCAAGATCCCGGTGAACGGCGTGGGCGGCGTCATGACCGGCGAGGATGCGGCGGAGTTCATCCTCGCGGGCGCCACCAGCGTGTCGGTGGGCATGGCCAACTTCGTCGACCCCACGGCGTCCGTGCGCATCCTGCGCGAGCTCGAGCAGTGGGCCGAGTCCCAGGGCGTGTCCGACATCAACGAGCTGATTGGAGCCTTCGAATGCTAGACGCCGACGCCCGGGAGCGCGTGATCGTCGCGCTGGACTGCGGTCGGGACGAGGCGCTCGACCTCGCCTCCGCCCTGGCCGGCCATGCGCGCTGGCTCAAGGTGGGCATGACCCTCTACTACGCCGAGGGTCCCTCCATCGTGCGCGAGTTCAAGGAGCGCGGGTTCAACGTCTTCCTCGACCTCAAGTTCCACGACATCCCGCATCAGGTGCGCGGCGCGGCCCGCTCGGCGGCGCTCGCCGGCGCGGACCTGCTGTCGGTGCACGGCTCCGGAGCCGGGGCGATGCTCGCCGCCTGCCGGGAGGGGGCCGATGAGGCCGCCGAGGTCCGCGGCGAGCGGCCGCGCCTCGTGGCCATCACCGTGCTCACGAGCATGGACGCCGCCTCGCTCGCCCAGATCGGCATCGGGTGCCCGGTGGCCGAGCAGGTGGACCGCCTGGCGCGCCTCGCCGCGGACAACGGCATCGACGGCGTGGTGTGCTCCCCGCAGGAGGCCGAGCGCATGCGCGGCCTGCTGGGGCCTGACGCCCTCGTCGTGACCCCGGGCGTCCGCCCGGCCGGCGCCGAGCTCGGCGACCAGAGCCGCGTGGCCACCCCCGCTCAAGCCATCGCCGCAGGTGCGAGCCATATCGTGGTCGGGCGGCCCATCACGGGCGCCCCCGATCCGGTCGCCGCCTACGAGGCGATCGTCGCCGAGCTGGTGGAGCGGGCCTGACGCGTTCCGCCTTCCGCCCGTCTCCGGGCCCCGCCATCGCGGACGTTCTATGGAGCGAACGGCGAAATGCGCACGCTTCCTGCGCTTTTGCTTGAACTTTGCCGGCACATCGACTAAGGTAATCAGGCACGTGGGACAAGGAACCTTGTTTTACGAGCTAGATGACTTGTTTATCAGACCCCTATGTACTTTGGAGGTACTCATGGCGCTTCCTCAGCTCACCGATGAGCAGCGCAAGGCCGCTCTGGAGAAGGCTGCTGCCGCCCGTCACGCCCGCGCCGAGCTTCGCGAGAAGATCAAGAAGGGCGAGGTCTCCCTGGAGTCCGTCCTCAACTCCGACGATCCGATCGCTTCCCGCATGAAGGTCTCGACCCTCATCGAGTCCCTGCCGGGCTATGGCAAGGCCAAGGCCGCCAAGATCATGGATGAGCTGGGCATCTCCGCCACGCGTCGCGTCCAGGGCCTCGGCGTTCGCCAGCGCGAGCAGCTCCTCGAGCAGCTCTCCCGTTAAGTGGGCGGCGTAACGCCTACGCTCTTTGTGATTTCCGGACCGTCGGGTGCGGGCAAGGGTACGCTCGTCGCGCTGCTGCGCGAGAGGCACCCGGGCCTGGGCCTGACGGTTTCGGCTACCACGAGGGAGCCGCGCGAGGGAGAGGTCGACGGGAAGAGCTACTACTTCCTGTCCGATGACGAGTTCAAGCGCCGCGTCGACGCGGGCGAGTTCGTCGAGTGGGCCGAGGTCCACGGGCATGCGTACGGGACGCTCGCGAGCGAGGTCTCCTCGAAGCTCGCCTCGGGGTCGTCGCTCGTGCTCGAGATCGACGTCCAGGGCGCCTTCCAGGTGAAGGAGCGCTTCCCCGATGCCGTGCTCGTGTTCATCATGCCCCCGTCGCTCGAGGTGCTCTCCGAGCGCCTGCGCGGCCGCGGCACCGAGACGGCCGAGTCGATCGAGCTGCGCCTCGCCAACGCCGAGCGCGAGATGGCGCTCGCGGACCGCTACGACGTCGTCGTCGTGAACGACGATCTCGACCGGGCCTGCGACGAGCTGCTCGCCGTCATTGAGAAGCACGAAAGGAACTGAGGTCCATGTCCGTAATCAAGCCCCGTATCGACGATCTTCTGGAGAAGACCGATAACAACCGCTTCCTGCTCGCCTCCCTGGCCTCCAAGCGCGCCTGCGACATCAACAGCATGCTGCGCGGCCAGCACAGCCGCGTGCTGGCGGTCCAGGACGTGGACGACATCACGATCGCCCTGTCCGGTGCGGACACCATCACCATGGCCATGGATGAGATCCTCGACGGGGACATCTCCTACGACCACGACCGCTACGAGGCGGCCCTGGGCCACAGGCCCGCCGAGGCGTAAGGTCCCCATGGGTAGCCGCGTCTGCCTGGTCCACTACCACGAGATCGGGCTCAAGGGCAAGAACCGCGCGCGGTTCGAGCACATCCTCATGGACAACCTGAAGGCGGCCTTGGCCGCCTTTTCCGTGGCGACGGTGACGCGTATCTCCGGTCACATCCTCGTCACCTTCTCGGTGGCGGGGGAGGCCGAGCGCGCCTTCCCGCTCATCGCCCGGGTGCCGGGCGTCGCGCGCGTGTCGCTTGCCTTCCACACCAACCGCGACCCGCGCGAGTACGGCCAGGCGGCGATCGACGCGCTCGCCGAGGCCGGCGACTTCGAGAGCTTCAAGGTCGCCGCGCGCCGCTCCAACACCGACTACGAGCTCACCTCGCTCGACCTCAACCGCCAGGTCGGCGAGGTCCTGTGCGAGGCGTACCCGGACAAGAAGGTGCTCATGCACGACCCGGACGCGGCGGTGCACGTCCTGGTGGTCCAGGGGAGCGTCTACGTGTACGCGCGCAGCGTGCCCGGCGTGGGCGGCCTGCCCCAGGGAAGCGCCGGCAAGGTGATGACCCTGCTGTCGAGCGGCATCGACTCCCCGGTCGCCACCTGGATGCTCGCGCGCCGCGGCGCCGTGCCCGTCCCGGTGCACTTCTCCGGGCGCCCTCAGACCGCCGATACGAGCGAGCAGCTGGTGGAGGACATCGTCCGCGCGCTCGCCCCCGCCGTGCAGGTGGGGCGCGTGTACGTGGTCCCGTTCGGCGACTGCCAGCGCGAGATCTCGCTCGCCTGCCCCGGCGCCCTGCGCGTGATCATGTACCGCCGCATCATGTACGCGGTCACCGAGCGCCTGGCCGCCCTCGAGGGGGCGAAGGCCATCGTCACCGGCGAGTCGCTCGGCCAGGTCGCGTCGCAGACCCTCGAGAACATCATGGCGGTGAACGAGGTCGTCGACCTCCCCGTCTTCCGTCCGCTCATCGGCTCGGACAAGCAGGAGATCATCGCCCGCGCGAAGCAGATCGGGACCTACGAGATATCGACCCAGGTCGCCCCCGACTGCTGCACGCTGTTCATGCCGCGCCGTCCCGAGACGCATGCCAAGCTCGACGCGGTCCATGAGGCATGGGAGCTCTTCGACCACGAGGCGATGATCGAGCAGCTCGTCGCCGCGGCCGAGTACGTCGACTTCGACGCCCCGTGCTACCGGGCGCCCCGTGCGCTCGCCGAGCGCCACACGGTGCTCGCCCCGCGCGCCTGACGTCCGCCCCGCCGCTGTGCGAACCGGGCGTCCGCCCCGCCCGCGACGGGCCGCCGCATCCCGGTGCACCGGCCCGGGCGATCCCCGCTCACGGCCGGGTTCCGGCCGGGCTCGCGTTCCAAGCGGCGGGAACACGCATCCACCCCGCGCCCCGTTCGACGCATCGCAACCCCCATCACCTGCCCGGTAAGACGGCGCCGGGAGATCTGTCGGACCGCGGGCGAGAATCTCGGTTCGTCGTCCCGCCCGCGTCCCTCCCGTGTGACGATGTCGCCAGGCGGCGTGCGCGGTGCCGGGTGAGAGCCCGTGCGGGGAGGGGGAGCTATGGCGCAGCTTGAGACGGACGCGCGGGTGAGCGTGCGGCGGATCGCGCGGGTCCTTTCGCGCAATCCGGCGGCGGGAGGGGCCGCGGCGGTCGTCACCCTGCTCCTCGCGGCCGCCGTGGCCTTCGGGGCCTGGTGGGCGGGCGGGACCGCGGGCATCACCGTGGAGCGCGGGCAGGCCGCCGCCCCGGATGCCGGGAGCGCGTCCGCCGATGCGCCGGACGGGGCGGGGGAGCCCCGGGCGGGGGAGGGGGATGTCGGGCAGGCGGATGATGGCGAGGGGGTGCTCGTCGTCGACGTCGCCGGGGCGGTCGCCTCCCCGTCGGTGGTGGAGCTCCCTGCCGGCGCGCGGGTGCGCGACGCCATCGAGGCGGCGGGCGGCCTCGCCCCTGACGCCGACCCCTCGGCGCTGAACCGTGCGGCCCCGCTGTCGGACGGGCAGCAGGTCTACGTCCCCCGCCAGGGCGAGGCGGCGCCCGGCTCGGGCGGGACCGCCCAGGCGGGATCATCCGGGTCCGGTTCCGGCGCCCAGGCGGCCGGCCCGGTGAACATCAACACGGCGGGGGCGGATGAGCTCGATGCGCTGCCCGGCATCGGGCCGGCGACGGCGCAGGCCATCATCGAGGACCGCGAGGCGAACGGCCCCTTCGCGACCGTCGAGGACCTGATGCGCGTCTCGGGGATCGGGGAGAAGAAGTTCGCGAAGCTCGAGGGGTCGATATGCGTCTGAGGCGCCCCCGTCCCGCAGCGGACGAGATCCCCCCGCGCCCCTACATCCCGCCCTCCGCCTTCGGCGCCGCGGCCGCCCTCGGGACAGCCGGGCTGCTCGCCGAGTCCGCCTGGCGCGGCCGCGCGGCGGGGACGGCCCCCTGGCTCGACGGGGCGCACGTCGTCGGCGTCCTCGTCCTGTGCGCGGCGGCCCTTGCCGCCTCGCGCGCCCTGGCCGCCCGGCATCCGCATGCGGCGGCGCGCCTGCGTTGGATGGGGGCGCTCGGCCTGCTCGCGGCGCTCGGCTGCGCG
>NZ_JAQECM010000023.1:0-29489 GCF_027669965.1 Candidatus Collinsella stercoripullorum
GGGAAATTATCACCTGTCCCTATTTTCCCAGCCGGCATGACGAGGACCCCGGTGCGGGGCCCTCGAGCTCGGAGATTACGTCAGTGCGCGCCGCCCTGGCCGTAGTAGGCGTTCGGGCCGTGCTTGCGCAGGTAGTGCTTGTCCTGCAGGTACTGCGGGGCGGGGGCCACGCCGTCCTGCAGCATCTCGGTGCGCGCCGCCATCTTGGCGACCTCGTCGAGCACGACCGCGTGGTACACGGCCGCATCGGCGTCCTTGCCCCAGGTGAAGGGACCGTGGTTGCGCACGAGCACCGCGGGCACGGCCACCGGGTCGATATCGCGCTCGGCGAAGCCCTCGACGATCACCTTGCCGGTGTTGAGCTCGTAGGCCTCCTCGATCTCCTCCTCGGTCAGCCCGCGCATGCAGGGGATGGGGCCGTAGAAGTAGTCGGCGTGGGTCGTGCCGTACGCCGGGATATCGCGACCGGCCTGCGCCCACGACACCGCCCACGCGGAGTGCGTGTGCACGACGCCGCCGATCTTGTCGCCCCACTCGCGGTACAGATAGGCATGGGTGGGCGTGTCGGAAGACGGGTTGAGGTCGCCGTCGACGACCTTGCCGTCCAGGTCGCACACGACCATGGACTCAGGCGAGAGCTTGTCGTAGTCCACGCCGGAGGGCTTGATCACGAACAGGCCGCTGTCGCGGTCGAACTCGGAGGCGTTTCCCCAGGTGAAAACGACCAGTCCGTGCTTGGGAAGGTCCATGTTCGCCTCGTAGACCTTCTCGCGGAGCTCTTTGAGCATCATGGTGAGTCTCCTCTCCTTGGATGGGTTGAAATGACCCCGTCCCCAAATGACCCGTTAGGCGAAGGCGCGCTCGGCGGCCTTCTCGGCCTCGTTGGCCTGCTTGAAGGAGGCCAGGAACGAGCGGTAGCCCTCGACGTCCGCGGGATCGGGCTCGATGGTCGCGCCCTCCATGTCGGCGAAGACCTTGCCGTTCAGGAAGTCGGCCAGCGACTCGCCCTCCTCGCGGCGCGCCATGTAGGCGGCGGCGACGGCCTGGCCCCAGGCGCCGCCCTCGCCCGCCGTCGACATCACGGTGACGGGGGCCTCGAGCGCCGCGGCCAGCAGGCTCTGGGCGACGACCGGCGTCTTGAAGATGCCGCCGTGGCCGTAGAGCTTGTCGATCTTGACGTCCTCGGCGCGCAGGGCCTCGTTGCCCGCGGCGAGCGCGCCGAAGGCGGCCATGATGTTCATGCGCATGAAGTTGGCGACGGTGAACGCCGCGTTCTGCTTGCGCGCCACGAGCGGGTAACCCGTCTGCACGCCCATCACCGTCTCGCCGGAGATGAACGGGATCGACACGAGACCGCCGGCGTCCTTGTCGGCGTCGAGCGCCGCGCGGAACAGCTTCACGAACGCGTCGCCCTTGTCCACCTCGACGCCCATGAGCTCGGCGAACTCGCACAGCAGGTTCACCCAGCCGTTGATGTCCGAGGTGCAGTTGTTGCAGTGCACCATGGCGACCGGGTCGCCGACCGGGGTGGTCACGAGGTCGATCTCGGGGACGGTCGCGTCCTTGAGCGCATGCTCGAGCACGATCATCGAGAACACCGAGGTGCCGGCGGAGACGTTGCCGGTGCGCGGGGCGATGGAGTTGGTGGCGATCATGCCGGTGCCGGCGTCGCCCTCGGGCGGGCACAGCGGGCAGCCGGGCTCGAGGTCGCCCTCGGGGTCGAGCAGGCGCGCGCCCTCGGCGGTCAGATGGCCGGCGCACTCGCCCGCCACCAGGATCTTGGGCAGCAGGTCCTCGACCTTCCAGGCGACGCCCTTGCTCGCCACCAGCTCATCGAACTTGGCGATCATCGCCGCGTCGTAGTCGCGGGTCTCCGAGTCGATGGGGAACATGCCGGAGGCGTCGCCGATGGAGAGCACCTTCTCGCCGGTGAGGCGCCAGTGGGCGAAGCCGGCGAGCGTGGTGAAGAAGTCGATGCTCGCCACGTGCTCCTCGCCGTTCAGGACGGCCTGGTAGATATGGGACACGCTCCAGCGCTCGGGGGTGTGGAAGGCGAACAGCTCGGAGAGCTCGCGGGCGGCCTGGGTCGTGGTGGTGTTGCGCCAGGTGCGGAACGGCACGAGCAGGTTGCCCTCGGCGTCGAAGGGCAGGTAGCCGTGCATCATGGCGGAGATGCCGAGCGCGCCGACCTTCTTGAGCGTGACGCCGTACTTCTCGGCGACGTCGGCCTTGAGCGCCGCATAGGCGGCGGCGAGCCCGGCGAAGATCTCCTCCTCGCTGTAGGTCCAATAGCCGTCGACCAGCGAGTTCTCCCAGTCGAAGGCGCCGATGGCGATCGGCTCGTTATCGGAGCCGACCAGCACCGCCTTGATGCGGGTCGAGCCGTACTCGATGCCGAGCGCGGTGGCACCGGACTCGATGTCGGCGATGATCTGTTCTTTCGTCATGGCCATAAGTTTTACTCTCCTCATCATGGAAACGGCCGCGCCCGACAGGGCGGGACGCGGCCGAATCTTGCAGAGCTTCAGACGGGGACCACTGGGAAAAAGGTGCCTGTCCCTATTTTCCCGATCCCCTATCGCGCATTAGCGGTAGAAGACCTCGCCGAGCTTGAGGTCGCGCTTGAAGTCGCGGATGTTGGTGTTGGCGTCGATGACCACGGCCTCGACGCCCATGGCGTCGGCCCAGTCGATCATCTGGTCGGCCGTGAGGTCGTAGGAGAACGCGGTGTGGTGCGCGCCGCCCGCGTAGATCCAGGCCTCGGTGCCCACCTTGAGGTTGGGGCGCGGGGTCCAGAACACGGTTCCGGTCGGCAGCATCGGCATGGGCTTCTCGACCTTCTTGCAGTCGACGTCCTGGATGATCAGGCGGAAGCGGTTGCCGAGGTCGATCAGGGAGGTGGCGATGGCCGGGCCGGTCTTGGCGGTGAAGATCAGGCGCGCCGGGTCCTCGCGGTTGCCCATGGACAGCGGCGTGGCGCGGATGGCGATCTTACCCTCGGCCACGGACGGGTCGACCTCGGACATATGGGACTCGAGGATGCCCTCCTTGCCCGGAACCAGGTTGTAGGTGTAGTCCTCCATGAGCGCGGAGCCCTTGGCGGTCGGGTCGCCGGCGGTCATGACCTTCATGAGGCGAACCATGGCCGGGGTCTTCCAGTCGCCCTCGGGGCCGAAGCCGAAGCCCTTCTGCATGAGGCGCTGGATGGCGAGGCTCGGCAGCTGCTTCAGGCCGCCCAGGTCGCCGAAGTGGTCGGAGAAGGCGTTGTAGTTGTGCTCGACCAGGAAGCGCTCGATACCGATCTCCTGCGCGGCCTGGACCTCGACGTGGGCGCGGAACTCCTCGGGATCGCGGCCGTCGAGCACGATGTCGTAGGTGTCGTAGTACTCGTCGGCGAGGGCCTTGACCTCGGCGGGGGTCACGGCGTCCACGTAAGGGACGAGCTCGTTGACGGGCCAAGCGTCCACGGTCCACCCGAAGACCTGCTGGGCCTCGATCTTATCGCCGTCGGTCACCGCGACGTTGCGCATGGTGTCGGCGAAGCGGCAGACGCGGATGTTGCGGCTCTCGATGACGCCCACGGCGACGCGCTGCCAGGCGCCGAGCTCGGCGAGCACGGACTCGTCCTTCCAGAACCCGAAGATCACCTTGTGGTCCCAGCGCATGCGGGCGAAGATGTGCCCCAGCTCGCGCTCGCCATGGGCGGCCTGGTTCTCGTTCATGAAGTCCATGTCGATGGTGTCGTACGGAATCTCCTCGTTGTACTGCGTCGCGAACTGGCACAGCGGCTTGCGCAGGTCGGTGAGGCCGGCGATGTAGTTCTTGGAGGGCGAGAAGGTGTGGGCCCAGGTGATGATGCCGGCGCACTCGGGATCGTTGTTGGCCTCGTTGAAGGTGGCCTGGATCACGTCGGCGGTCAGCAGGTTGGGCTTGAGCACGACCTCGAACGGGACCTTGTCCGACGCGTTGAGCGCCGCGACGACCTCGGCGGAGTGCTCGGCGACATGCTGGAGCACCTCGTCGCCGTACAGATCCTGGGTGCACGGGCAGAAATAGAACTTGTACTTCTTGATCTCGAGCATTTGCTGGCTCCTTTGCGGGTTGGATGATCTGCCCTGCGGCCGGACGGCCGCAGCCTGCCGGACGGGGCGCCCGGGCGGGCATCCGGGCCCCGGGCGCCCCAGCCGGACACCGCGAGGACCGGGCGGACCCGGTCTTCGCGGGGAAGGGGCTTATTTGATGACCTGGTTCGCTGCGCGCTCCGAGAAGATGGCCACCATGATGACGAACACGATACCCATGATCAGCTGCTGGATCTCGGTGGTGAAGCCCATCATGACCAGGCCGCGCTGGAGCACGAGGTAGGACAGGACGCCGGTGACCACGCTGGAGAAGCGGGAGCGGGCGCCGCCGTTGATGGGCATGCCGCCCAGGACCAGGGCGATGAGGATCTGGGTCTCGAGCATGTTGCCCGAGGAGGCCGTCACGGAGCCGACGCGAATGGCGTTGATGAGCGCCGCGAAACCGGTGATGCAGCCGGCGACCACGTAGATGATGATCTTGGTGCGCTGCACGTTGATGCCGGCGAAGCGGGCGCCGCTCTCGGACGCGCCGATGGCCTTGAGGTTGGAGCCGAGCGCCGTGAAGTGGAGCACCAGGTAGGCCACGACGAGCACGGCCACGGTGATGCCGATCAGCAGCGGGGTGTTGGTGGCCAGCGCGGTGAGGTAGGTCGCCGCGTAGACCGGGCTGGTGGTGGTCACGTAGGCGATCACGCCGCGCAGCAGGAACATCATGCACATCGTGACCACGAAGGACTGGATCTGGCCCTTGACGTGGAACACGGCGTTGATGAGGCCGATCACCGCGCCGGTGGCGATGCCGCCGAGGATGGCGATCACGGGGTTGTACTGCGACAGGAAGCACACGACCGCGCAGGACAGGCCCATCATGGAGCCCTGGCTGAAGTCCAGGCACCCCATGGACATGATCATGTAGACGCCCACGGTGGCGATCATGAGGGTGAAGCCGCCGGAGATGATCAGCGTGATGTTGCGCGGGGTGATGAGCAGACCACCCGTCGCGACGGCGAAGAACGCCACGATCGCGACGAAACTGATGATGGGCAGGAAGCTCTTGATCTGATGCCAGTCGAATTTCTTCTCCTGGTCGGCCGTCACGGCCTTGGTATCGGTAGAAGCCATCTGTTTCGCCTCCTTAAATCATCTTCGCGATGATGTCTTGCTCGGTCAGGTCGGGGCTGCGGAACAGCTGCCCGTTGATCTTGCCGTCCTTCATGACCAGGATGCGGTCGCACATGCCGATGAGCTCCATGATCTCCTCGGAGATGATGAGGATCGCCTTGCCCTGGTTGCGCATCTCCTCGAGCAGCGCGTAGATGTCGGCCTTGACGCCGATGTCGATGCCGCGGGTCGGGGAGTCGAGCAGCAGGATGTTGGACTGCTTGCCCAGCCAGCGCGCGAGGACGACCTTCTGCTTGTTGCCGCCGGACAGCGCCGAGACGTACTGGTCGACGCCCACCATCTTGGTGGACATGATGTCGGCGTACTTCTTGGCGAAGGCCTTGAGGTTCTTCTGCTTCAGGATCAGGCCCATGTCGCGCATCGAGGGCAGCGTGATGTTGTCCTGGATGGTGTCGTTGATGAGCAGGCTTTCGTTGTCGCGGTCCTTGGAGGCGTAGGCGATGGAGTGGTTGATCGCGGCGTTGATGTCGTCGATCGGGGTGCCGTCGCCGAGCATGACCGTGCCCTCGCGGTCGTAGGACGCGCCGAACATGGCCTTGCCCACCTCGTGCATGCCGCACTCGGACAGGCCGCCGATGCCCAGGATCTCGCCCTTGTGGAGCTCGAGGGACACGTCGTCGAGCGAGCCGGGGACGGAGACGTTCTGCATCATGATCGCGATCTCGCCCTGGGGCTCGATCGTGTAGTCCGGATAGTCGGTGCGGTAGTAGTGGTCGTCCATCTCGCGGCCGACCATGAGGGTCTTCAGCTTGTCCTCGTCCACGTCCTTGGCGTTGATGGTGGTGATGTAGTCGCCGTCGCGCAGGATGGAGATGCGGTCGGACATGCGCAGGACCTCGCCCATGTCGTGCGAGATGAAGATGACGCAGTGGCCCTTGGCGCGGACGTCGAGCATGACCTCGAACAGCTTCTCGCGGCCGTCCTGGGACAGGGCCGTGGTGGTCTCGTCGACGACCAGGATCTTGGGGTCGAACCACGTGGACTTCAGGATCTCGATGATCTTGCGCTCCTCGAAGTTGTAGTTCTCGATGGGAGCGGTGGCCTTGATGCGCGACAGGCCGAACCCGTCGAGCAGCTCCTGGGCCTTCTTGTTCATCGCGGCGGTGTTCTTGATGCCGTACTTCATGAAGCGGCCCTCGTCGCCGAGGAACAGGTTCTCCGCGACCGTGAGCCCGTTCAGGGTGCCGAGCTCCTGGACGATGACGGCGACGCCGTGGTGGTTGCCGTCGACCTGGTTCTTGGGCGCGATCTGCTCGCCGTCGAGCGTGAAGGTGCCCGAGCCGATCGGCAGGATGCCCGTCAGCATGTTGGTGAACGTGGACTTGCCGGAGCCGTTCTCGCCGATCAGGGCGTGGATCTCGCCGGCGTAGAAGTCGAGGGAGACCTCCTTGACCGCGTGCGTGGGGCCGAACTTCTTATCGATTTTGTCAGCGTGAAGCAACAGCTTGTCTGCCATGGTGCGTCCCTCCTCTACTTTACGACAGCGCCCTTGACGCGCTTGACGGTCAGGGTCACGACGACCAGCAGCGTAGCGCCGGTGACGACGTCGTTGATGGTGGTGGGCATGCCGAGGGCCACGAAGCCGGCGAACATCATGGAGATGATGAACTCGCCGATGACGATGGCGACGACGGGGTGACCGAACTTCTTGAACGCCAGGCCGAAGAAGGCGCCCATGAGCGGCGTGAAGTTCAGGGACTGGGAGAGCATGCCGGTCATCGGGGTCTGGGCGGTGCCGTAGCCGATGTAGAGGACGGCCATGACGCCGACGAAGCCGGAGCACAGGATGAACGCGATGAACTTGTACTTATCGACGTTCACGCCCATGTTCTTGGCGGTGAGCTCGTTGGTGCCGATGGCGTTGATGTAGGTGCCGACCTTCGTGTACTTCAGGATGAAGCCGCACAGCAGGAAGGCGATCAGCGCCAGGATGACGTTCCAGGGATAGGAGCCGAACATGTTGTACTCGGCGGCCAGACGGGTGCCGGCCCAGTTGGAGGCGAACACCGAGAAGCTCTCGTAGATGAGCGACAGGCCCACGGTGACGATCAGCGACGGGATGCGGAGCACCGTGTAGGCCAGGCCGTTGAAGAAGCCGAGCAGGATACCGCAGATGATGGGGGCGGCGACGAGGCCGACCACGCCGAACATCTGGGAGAAGCCGATCGACAGCAGGCACGCGAGCACGAGCACCGAGCCGATCGAGAAGTCCCACAGGCCCTGGGTGACGATGAAGTACATGCCGCAGCCGCCGACCGCGTAGATCAGGGCGCTCTGCAGGTACGTCATGACCTGCTCGGGGGAGCCGAACGTATCGGGCCGCAGCACCTTGAAGATGGCCCAGCAGATGATGGTGAGCACGACGAGGAAGCCCACGCCGAACCACTGGCTCTGCTGGAGTTTCTTGATTGCGTCCATACACCTCTCCTTCCAATGACTGTATGGGCAACCCGAAAAGCGAGGGGCAAGCTCCCAAGGGAACCTGCCCCCCGCTTCAGGAAGATGGCCGAAGGGTTACTCGCCGTGGCGGGACATGACGTCCTCGATGGACAGCGAGGTCGCCGAGGTGTTGAGCTCGTCGAAGCTCATCTCCGCGAGGCCCGCGATCTCGTCGTCGTTGTACGGGTCGTCGTCCACGAAGTACTTCTCGTAGTTCTCGTACTCGGCCACGGAGGACACGAAGACGTACGGGAACTGGATGTCCTTGCCGAACTCGCCCTGGACGGGGACGAAGTCCTCCTTGCCCTTGATGGCGTTGTAGACCATGATGAGGGCGTACAGCGGGTCGCAGAAGTGGCCGCCGGACTCGCAGTACATACCGCCGGTCTCGAGCTGCTCCTTCAGGTCCTCCAGGAAGTCGGTGGAGGCGACGCGGATGCTACCGGTCTTGCCCATGTTGGCGAGCTGGCCGATGGAGCCGACCAGCGGGTCGCCGCCGCCGCCGGCGACGATCAGGGCGTCCATGTCGGGGTAGTTGTTCACGAACTGCTGGGTGACCTGCGCGCCCTCGGAGGAGGAGGTGTTGGCGTAGACCGGCTCGGTCATGGTCACGGGGTCATCGGGATGGGCCTCGTTCCAGGCGTCGACGCCGTTCTGGTAGCCGGTCCAGCGCTGCTGGAAGGTGGCGTCGCCGACGGTCCAACCCTCGAGGCAGATGTTGCGGGCGCCCTTCTGGATGCCCTCGTAGGCGTCGGGGTTGTCCATGGTCAGCAGCTCGATGAGCTTCTCGCCGTTGCCGACCTCGTCCTCATGGACGGCGCCCACGTAGTACTGGGAGTTCTGCGCGGTGGCGTAGACGTCGGGGCTGTTCTGCTCGTTGATGATGCGGTAGAACTGGGCCAGGTAGACCTGGTTCTGGTCGCAGGTGGAGATGCAGGCCTGCATCTCGGAGTCGGCGGAGTTGCAGACGATGATGCCCTGGCAGCCGGCGGCGCACAGGGTCTCGATGGAGGCGGTGACCTGCTCGGAGACGTGGCCCTGGTCGACGTAGTTCAGCTTGACGCCGAGGATGCCGGCGGCCTTGTCGAGGATGTTCTTGGACAGCGAGCCGAGCGCGTCGGTGGAGCTCCAGATGGAGACGCCGATCATGATGTCGCCGTCGGCGGCACCCGAGCCGGAGCCGCCGCCCTCGCCGCTGCAACCGGCGAGCGCGCCCGCGGTCAGACCGAGACCGGCGGTCGCGGCGCTCAGCTTGACGAAGTTGCGCCTCGATACCTCTTTCATGGAATACCCCTTCCATTCCCCCCGGAAGCGCTCCTCGCGCCTTCGGGAAACTGTTGGCCGTGCGGCCGTGTTGCCTGCGGGTTCGCGCGCCCGCTCACTGCGCCCGGTGCGTGCGCGACCTGTTCCTGCTAAACATTTGCCGAACACATCACCGAACATCGACAAAACATTTATATGTCCAACTCCCGCTATTTGGGTGCATTATGCTGCGAACGGTCGCTGCGGGGCCGCAAACGGTTTTTCTACATCTGCGGTATGTTTTGCATCATTTATGCACGTCGCACTCTATCAGCGTAAATACGATACCCCCTACTCAAGCAGTCGGGAATACGGCGGTTCGCGTTTACCTACCGTTCGCGGGTGTTCAGATTCTTGTTCACCCATTCCCGCACGCGAAGGGGTACACTGCAAACTGTTTAGTAAGTGTTTAGTTGCTGGGAGGGCGTCATGCCTACCGCAAAGATCAGCGTGCGCGAGATCAGCCGCCGCACGGGGTACTCCCCCGCCACCGTCTCGAACGCGCTCAACAACAAGCGCGGCGTGAGCGACGAGACGGCCGCCGAGATCCGCCGCGTCGCCGCCGAGATGGGCTACCATCGCGCCGGGCGCCTGAAGCGCGCCCAGTTCGTCATGGGCCGCAACTCCGGGCGCATGCTCGACGAGGGCTCCTTCCGCCTCGCGGTGGTCAACGGCGTCGAGGAGGAGGCGCGGCGCTACGGGCTCACCGTCTCGTACACCACCGTCGAGCTCGCCGACTCAGCGACCTGCCAGCGCGAGCTGGCCGCCATCATGAGCGACCCCACCGCGGGCATCATCCTGCTGGGCACGGAGATGACCGAGAGCGACTACGACCTGTTCGCGCACTGCCCGGTACCCCTCGTGCTGGTGGACGGGCAGAGCGACAACCACTTCATCGAGTCGATCCTGTTCTCGAACGAGGGGTCGACCTACCGCGCGGTCCGCTCGCTCGTGAGGCGCGGGCACCGGCAGATCGGCTACCTCGCCGGCAAGCTCCGCATCCGCAACTTCCCGCTGCGCGAGCGCGGCTACGAGCGGGCGCTCGCCGAGGTCGGGGTCCAGCCCCAGGCGAAGTTCCGCGTCTCGCTCGGCACCGACAAGATGGAGAACGCCTACCGCGACATGCTCGCGTGGCTGCAGCGCGAGCCCGAGATGCCGACGGCGTTCTTCGCCGAGAACGACGCGCTTGCCGTCGGCGCCATGAAGGCACTCGCGGAGTGCGGGTTCGACATCCCGGGCGACGTCTCGATCGTCGGGTTCGACGACGTCGAGTTCGCCGGCGTGGCGCATCCCGCGCTCACCACCGTGCACGTGCCCCGAACCGACCTGGGGCGCATCGCCGTCCGCAAGCTCATCGAGCAGGTGGAGCAGCCCACCGAGTACACCTGCGTGACCCATCTGAGCACGCGGTTCGTGGAGCGCGAGAGCGTGCGCTCGCTGCTGTAGGGCTCGCCGAGGCGCCGGCCGGCCACCGGTCGCAGCCGGCGCCCCCCTACTCCACCGTCACCGACTTCGCCAGGTTGCGCGGCTGGTCGACGTCGCAGCCGCGCATCACGGCGACCTCGCGCGCGAGCAGCTGCAGCGGGACGCTCGCCGTGATGGCGCAGAAGGCGTCCCGCACCGGCGGGATGTAGATCACATGGTCCGCGATGCGGCGGATGTCCTCGTCCCCCTCGGTCGCCAGCGCGATGATGTTCGCCCCGCGGGCCTCGCATTCCTTGAGGTTCGAGACCACCTTGTCGTAGACGGGGCTGTCCGTCGCCACCGCGATCACCGGGAAGCCGGGGTCGATCAGGGCGATGGGCCCGTGCTTCATCTCACCCGCCGCGTACGCCTCGGCGTGCAGGTAGCTCACCTCCTTGAGCTTGAGCGCCCCCTCGTAGCTGATCGCGGCGCCCATACCGCGCCCGACGAACAGCGCCGACGGAGCGTCCTTGCAGGCGAGCGCCGCCTCGTGGACCGCCTCGCGCTGGGTGTCCAGGATCCACTGGATCTGGGCCGCGGTATCGCCCAGCTCGCGGAACAGCATGCGAACCTGCCCGACCGTGAGCTTCCCCTTCACCTGGCCCAGCAGCAGGGCGAGCAGGGTCAGGCTCACGATCTGCCCGATGAAGCTCTTGGTCGACGCGACGGCGATCTCCTTGTTGGCCTTGGTGTAGATCACGCCGTCGGACTCGCGCGCCACGGGCGACCCCACCACGTTGGTGATGCCGAATACCTTGGCGCCCTTGATGCGCGCGTCGCGGATGGCGGCGAGGGTGTCCGCCGTCTCGCCGGACTGCGACACGGCCACCACGAGGGTGGACGGGGTGATAATGGGGTTGCGGTAGCGGAACTCGCTCGCCGCCTCGACCTCGCACGGGATGCGCGCCCATGCCTCGATAAGGTTCTTGGCGATGAGGCCGGCGTGGTAGCTCGTGCCGCAGGCGATGACGTAGACGCGGTCGATGAGGTCGAGCTCCTCGAAGGAGAGGCCGAGCTCGTCGATGTCCAGCTCACCGGTTGGGCTCAGCCTGCCGACCAGCGTGTCGCGCACGACGCGCGGCTGCTCGCAGATCTCCTTGAGCATGAAGTCGGGGTAGCCGCCCTTCTCCGCGAGGTCGATGTCCCAGTCGATATGGGTGACGTCGGGCTCGATGGGCCGGCCCTGCTCGTCGCTGAACTCGATCCCCTCCGGGGTGAGGCGCGCGAACTGGCCGTCCTCGAGCACCACCACGTCGCGGGTCGCGTCGATGAGCGCGATGACGTCGGAGGCGACGTAGCTGCCGCGCTCGCCGCGGCCGACGACGATGGGGCTGTCCTTGCGCGCCACGGCGATGACGCCGGGCTCGTCGGCGCAGACGGCCGCCAGCCCGTATGCGCCCACCACGCGGGTGCAGGCGGCGCGCACCGCGGCCATGAGGTCGCCCGTCGCCGGGATGCCCGCATCCGGACGGCCGTCGTAGGCCTCCTCGATCAGGTGCGCGAAGACCTCCGTGTCGGTCTCGCTGGCGAAGCGGTGGCCGCGGGACTCGAGCTCCGCGCGGAGCTCGGCGAAGTTCTCGATGATGCCGTTGTGGACGACCGCGATGCGGCCGTCGCAGCTGGTGTGGGGATGCGCGTTGGCCGTCGTGGGGCGGCCGTGCGTCGCCCAGCGCGTGTGGCCGATGCCGCAGGTGCTGGCGTCGTCGCGGTGCGCGAGCTCGGACTCGAGGCCCGCGACCTTGCCCACCCTGCGCACGATGTCCAGGCAGGTCGCCCCGCCCCCGGGCCCCGCCGCGCGCTCGAGCGCCACGCCCGCCGAGTCGTAGCCGCGGTACTCGAGCCGCTTGAGCCCGGAGATGAGGACGTCCTTCGCTGTATCCGATCCGGTGTATCCGACGATTCCGCACATGAGCGCATCCTTCCAGCCGATCGTCCGCGCACCGTGCGCGCACTGACCCCAACGGGCGACGCGATCCCGCCCGACCCGGCCCGTCCCGATCGCACGGGCCCCATGTGGCTGCCCATTGTACGGAAGGAAGGGGTGCCGTTCGGCCTAAACTGGTATTCGATTTCAGATACCACATGAAGACCAGCGATTGGAAACGCGGATGAAACACGGAGGACGGGTCTACACGAGCTTCCGGTAGGGGACGTAACGCTCGTAATCGGCGAACATCAGGTGACGGGCCGCTCCCAAACGGAAACGAACGGTCGCCGGGCTCATGCCGCGCGCGCTTCGATGCCCGGAAATTGAAGCGCTTTAATCAAGGCGTCTCGATGCTACAATCCCGATAGGAATACCGTGAGAGACGCAAGAGGGGCGGCACATGGCGAAGGTGACGATAGGCGACGTGGCCCGTGAGGCGGGCGTGGCGCTCGGAACCGTGTCGAACGCGCTCAACCATCCCGAAAAGGTGCGTCCGGAGACCCTCAAGGTGGTCAACGACGCCATCCGGCGTCTCGGGTACGCCCCCAACCAGAGCGCGCGCCTGCTCGCCGGGGGGAAGAACCCCACCTTCGGACTCGTCCTCTCGCAGCTGAACCACGGCCTGAGCCTGCAGATCGCGAGCGGCGCGAGCACCGAGGCGCAGCGCCAGGGCTACGGGCTGCTCATCGCCACCGCGAACCAGAGCTCCGCGCTCGAGTCGCGCTACACCCGCTATTTCATGGGCACACAGGTGTCCGGCGTGCTCGTGCAGGCGGGACCGGACGAGGCCGCGTGCCATAAGCCGGGGCGCGTCCCCGTCGCCTTCCTCGACATCCAGAGCGACGGGCCGGGGTTCTTCATCGCGGCGGACAACCGGGCGCAGGGCTCGCTGATCGCCGAGCACGCCGCGTCCCTCGGCGCCCGGCGCATCGCGGTGATCGGGCACCCGGGCTCCCCCCAGGCCGCACGAAGGCTCGAGGGCATCCGGACCGCCATGGAGCGTCGCCCGGACATCGAACTCGAGGTCCTCGACAAGGGCGGCGCCGACCTCGCCGCCGACGGATTCGAGCTCGGCCGGGAACTCGGCCGGCGGGGCCCCGGGGCGCGCCCCGACTTCGTCATCGGCCTGAGCGACGTGCTGGCGGTGGGCGCCATCGCCGGCATCCAGGCATCCGGGCTCACCGTGCCCGACGACGTGCGCGTCGCGGGATGCGACGGCAACCCTCTCGCCTGGAGCGGCACCGTCCCGCTCACCACCTGCGTGCCCACCGGGTACGAGATCGGGCGCCGCGGGATCCTGCGCCTCGTCGAGCAGATCGAGGCGGCGCGCTCCGGCGCCGACCGCGCCGAGCTGCTCGCCGAGAACCATCAGGAGCTCGTCCCGCCGTTCATCCTCGCGCGCGCGAGCACGCAGGGCAGCTCGCCGATGCAGCCCTCCGACGTCATCGGCCTCAACCTCGGAACGTTCCTGTGACGCCCCGGCGCCCGGCGGGCGCCCGCTCGGCTCCGGCGCGCGAACGGCCCTGACCGGCAAGGGGGCGACGCGAACGAGCGCCTCGGGCGCGGGCTCGCCGGGCAGGCCGCGGCCCGTGCGCCCCACCTATCGAAAGGCGAAGACACCCATGGATGAGAAACTCGAAGCGCTCATGCGGCTCCTCGTCTCGTACGGACGCGTCGCCGTGGGCTACTCGGGAGGCGTGGACAGCACCTTCCTCGCGGCGGTCTGCGCCCGCTGCATGCCCGGGGACGCGGTGCTCGTGCATCTCGACACCCCGTTCATCGGCACCCCGGAGCGGTCCTCCTTCGAGCGCGAGGCGGAGCGCTTCGGCCTGCCGGTACTCGCGATCACCCTGGATCCGCTTTCCGACCCAGATGTCGCCGCGAACGATGCGGACCGCTGCTACCGCTGCAAGCGCGCGGGATTCGCCCGCATCCTAGACGTCGCGCGCGAGCACGGCTGCCCGGTCGTGCTCGACGGGAGCAACGCCGACGACGCGGGGGACTTCCGCCCCGGCATGCGCGCCCTGGCGGAGCTCGGCGTCCGCTCCCCGCTCATGGAGACCGGATGGCGCAAATCCGAGGAGCGCGAGCTCCTGCGCGCCTGGGGCCACCCGGTCTGGGACATGCCCGCCGGCGCCTGCCTCGCCACGCGCATCCCCTGCGGCGAGGCGCTCACCGCGCGCAAGCTGGAGGCCGTCCGAGCCTGCGAGGATCTCCTGCACGGCAGGGGCCTTCGCCAGGTGCGCGCACGGCTCATCGGCGGGGCGCTTCGCATCGAGGCGGCACCGGAGGAGCTGCCGGCACTCGGGAAAGCCGTCACGGGCGGCGTCGAGCTCGACGGGGACCTCGTCGCAGCGCTGCTCGAGCGCGGCGCATCGGCCGTCGACCCGGTGGCCGTCCCCTATGCCCACGGCGGCATGAACGCCGCATCGTGACAGGAGCCCGTCCGCGGCAAGCGGGCGGCGGGGCACCCGAGGGCATCGGATGCTATGCAGCCGAACAGTCGGCATTGTCTCGCCGGGCACCCCGCCCGTCCGCGGCAAGTCGACCGCATTGTCCCCGTGCTGTGAAGGAGCCGTAAGGTCTTCTTTATACTGACCCCCGCCTGCTCGCCCGAGCCGCGCCTATGCGGTATCGTGTCCGCGGCAGCGCTGCGCCCCGCAGCATCTCCGAACACGAAAGGGGGCACCATGGTCGAATGCTACAAGACCGGGTTGGACGGAATCACCACCAAGATCGATGCACCGGAATCAGGATGCTGGGTCAATGTCGTGGAACCCACGCCTGAGGAACGCATATGGCTTGAACAGACCGTCGGCATCGTGCCCGAATTCGTCCGTTCCGCGCTCGACGAGGAGGAGACCTCCCATATCGACTACGACGAGGACGTCAACCAGACGCTCGTCATCGTCGACTACCCCAGCGAGGAGGACGTCGAGGACATGCAGGACCCCTCGATGCTGCAGTACACCACCCTGCCCATCTCGGCTATCTTCCTGCGCAACGAGAACATCATCGTCACCGTCAGCCTCCAGGAGAGCCCGATCGTCCAGGATATGGCGAGCGGGCGCGTGCGGCAGGTCAACACCCGCATGCGCACGCGCTTCCTCCTCCAGATGCTGCTGCGCATCTCGCAGAGCTACCTGGTTCACCTGCGGCGCATCGACCGCCTGACGGTCAAGACCGAGTCGAGCCTCTACGGCTCCATGCGCAACGAGGAGCTCCTGCAGATGCTCTCGCTCGAGAAGTCGCTCGTCTACTTCTCGACCTCGCTCAAGTCCGCCGAGGTGACGCTCAACAAGATCATGCACGGCAAGCTCATCACGCTGTACGAGGAGGACGAGGACCTGATGGAGGACGTCATGATCGAGGTCCATCAGGCCCAGGAGATGTGCGCCATCTACAGCGACATCCTCTCCGGCACGATGGACGCCTACGCGAGCGTGATCTCCAACAACCTGAACATCGTCATGAAGGTGCTGACCGTCATCACCATCGTGATGGCGATCCCCAACATCGTCTTCGGCTTCTACGGCATGAACGTGAGCCTCCCGTTCGAAGGGGTCCCGTTCGTGAACACGTGGCTCTTCCCCACGCTGCTCGCCGTCGCGGCATGCGCGGTCGCCGCCCTCATCTTCAAGAAGAAGGGGCTGTGGCGCTAGTCCACCCGCCCTGCCGGGCGCGCCAAATGCGCCCCTTGCGATATTGTGCGCATCTTTTCCGACTGCGGCCCGGGCAAGGAGCTCGGGCCGTCTGCCACCTGGGGGTTTCCCTCGCGCCCGGCCTCCTATGCAGGCGGTTCTGAAAAGATGCGCACAATACCGTCATCCCCGGACCTGCCGGTTTGTTACCGGCGGGCGCGGCCCCGCCTCCCTCGCAGTGAAAGGCTGGTCCGGGTACCAACCACAAGCCGCACCGCGCTCCGTACGATTGACCTGACGGAATCCGACGCGAATCAGGAGGGATTCGTATGGAGCAATGGGACGTTATCGTCAACCGAGTCGTAGCGGAATAGGATGGTCAGCGCATCGGTCTCGCTTGTGAAGCGCGCCAGGTTCTTCTCGTCGCTATCGACCCTTGCCAACGGGTCGTACTCGAATCCAGCAAGATACCAGTCGTGAAAGTGCTCGGCTATCCGCATGAGATAGTCCGCGTTTTCCCGGGTGTGTATCGTGTTCCACCCCATTCGGATCACCGCCTGCCCATATCAACACGTGCCAACGAGTTCGTCGGAGCTTCCGTCATGCATGCTTGGCCCCACTTCTCGGTTCTTCGCGGTTAACGATAACCCCAGATCCTCAGCAAACCACTGCACGAACCGGCTGCGTTCTTCATCGTTACTCTCGCGGTCGCGCTGGTCAAAAACTAGATTCACGAGCTTTCTCCCTATCGGGGAGATGACAATCTGGCACGCAGGCCTTCCGCCCTCCTCCGTACAACGTTCGAACGCCTGAACACGTACGCTGAGAGCTTGTCGATGAAGCGCTCCGCCGTCCAGCCCGACCAGTCCCTGTCGTGGAAGAGCTAGACCTTGAGCCCGCCGAAAAAGCCCTCGCACGCGGCGTTGTCGGGCGAGTGGCCCCTGCGCGAGTCGCCGGGCAGCCTGAACTCGGTGATGTCGGTGGCCACGACCTCGCCGGAAGCGCCGGCGGAGAAGTCGTGGAGGTCGCGTCGGCTTGGCTACCCACTGGAACGCGGAAGAGACGAAAAAAGGTCACCGGATTGAACCGATGACCTTGATGTTCTTGGTCGCGGGGGCAGGATTTGAACCTACGACCTCCGGGTTATGAGCCCGGCGAGCTACCAGACTGCTCCTACCGACGTAGGCGATAGCGCCGCTTGGGGCTGTTGGCCGTTCCAATCCCCTCAACAATTCCCTCTTCCATAAGCGCGGACAGATATCGGCGTACCGTTTTTATTGACATTCCCGACGCCTTCGCAAGTTCCGACGTGCTTACGCTCTCACGATCAGCAATGTAACCGAGGATGGCCGTCTTTACATTTTCCTTTGTGTATGACCGGCCTTCCTGGTCCGTCATACGTCGATGCCTCATGATCAAGACAAACTCATCGAGAGTACTCTTGGCAATCGGCGCGGGCATCAAGGCCCGCTCGAGCTCCCTATTAATCGTCGGATAGCCCGAGCCTCGATTTTCGACAACACGACCGACCCTGCCATCAACATCGGAATACGGCACATCCTCGAGAATTCGAGCCAAAAATTGGTTCCTCGACGCCGTCGCGCCTCGTTGTCCCAAACGTTCGACCGTCAACGAACCGAACAAGCCGCCGGGATTGGACAGCTCCAGGCGATCGGGATAAAGGTCGACCATTACCGGGGTGCCCAACGCGTCGGGAGAATAATCCCTATGCATCAGCGCATTAGCAACAGCCTCGCGGACCGCAGCCAACGGGTAGTCCGGCACGTTTTCCCTCAATGCGCCTTTTACGATTGCGCCATGCTTCATGTTTCGCGATGCGGCCCGCACCGCATCGACCACCATGATGGGTATTGGCCCGTCAATATCAACCGAATCAGAAAAGCGTTCCCCGGCTCTCCCCACCTCGCCTTTTTTCGGTGTTGGATACGCCGTGAACACAACATTGGCTCGAGGAAAAAACTGCTGCGGACAAAAACCCAATGCCATAATGCCGGCAACGGTCGGCCTCAAAATCCCTTCAGCATCGGGAGAAACCACACGCCGATTCGCCATGAGCTCCTCATCGCTTAAGGCGGCGGACCTGCCCAGCGTTGTCGCTCTCACACGCGAGAGCCATCCCGTGAGCAATTCTTGGTCAAAGTCATCCATCGTTGCGCCCTCAACAACAACGGCATCGTTGCGCGCGCTCCGGTATTGATTCTCGATGTATCGATCGATTTCATAAGAGGACATCTTATGATCGCCGTCACCAGTTCTTATGTATGAGCCAAGACGCTGTCCAAGTTTTTTGACATAGCACGGCTTTTCTCGAGACGACGCCTCGGGGACATTAACCACGACGACGGGCTTTGACTCAAACTCCAAGACTATGATGTCCACCATCTGAGGAGGCTCAATGAGCTCCCTCGCCGCTTGGGCACTATGCGCCTGGATTGTCTTTACATCAACATCCACCGAATGAAAGCCGTCTTTTTCGCTGATGCCAAATACGATCGTTCCGCCGGTTCCATTAGCAAAAGCGGAAATTGAGTCCGCCATCGTCTTGGGGAAACCGCCTGCCGCAGTTTTGAGTTCGTATTCGGCAAGGTCCGTCCCTGCGGTCCTCATATGCTCAACCGCAGCGGCCAGTTCAATATCATTCGTTATGAACATAGCTCGCCCTTCGACTGAATCAATAGCTCGCTCCTACTATACCTCAGTCATTCCCTAGTTCCCTAGTAGAGTTCCCTAGTTCCCTAGTAAAGTTCCCTAGTTCCCTAGTAGAGTTCCCTAGTTCCCGCCTTACCGACATGTACATGTTCGGATGTACGGAGCGCCCCTTCGATATGACGGAGTACGTCCTGCCGAAACATCTCGATCTGTAACACCTAGCCGCCCAAATCGGGTCTAGATGTTACAGATCGAGATTTTGTTTGGGAGGCCGAGAATTGGACCGAAAACACGGTCCCGAAATAACAAAAAAGCTCGCCGGCTAGGCCGACGAGCTGCAAGTTCTTGGTCGCGGGGGCAGGATTTGAACCTACGACCTCCGGGTTATGAGCCCGGCGAGCTACCAGACTGCTCCACCCCGCAATGTCTGGTTGCGCCTCAGCGCAAGAAAATATATTACGAACCCCGAACCGACAATGCAAGGAGAACATCCTCCTCGGCGAGGACTCCATATTTGCGACACATCGCCGCACGCGACCGAGCCGACCGCCGCCGGCTCACTGAACCGAGGTAATCGCACCCGCCTGCGCGCTCGGCCGAGCGGCACACCCGCCCGGGCGAGCCGCGTGCAGCCCCGCCGCCTGCGCTACTCGTCCCGCGCGCGGCCCTCCCGGTCCTCGAGAGCCCGCTCGAGCGCCCGGACGTCCTCGCTCGTGCGCTTCGCCCGGCGCGCCAGCACGAACACGTACGCGAACAGCGCCAGCCAGATGCCCACATACGCCCCGATCACAAACGGTGCTGCGGGCAGCACGGTCGAATAGACCTCGGACAGAATCGGATCCATGGTTACTCCTCCCCTGCGGCGGCATCGCCGCGCTCGCTCGCATATGCCCGGTCGCTCTCACCGGCGCCGGGCGAGACGGCACCGAACTCGCTCGAACCGGTCGCACCGGAAACGACGGGCGCCCCGGCGGAAACCCCGCTCGCTCCGGCCCCGTCGCCGCCCGCGCCATCGCCTGCCGCCGCACCCGAGGCGACCGCCGCGCCCCGCGCCTGCAGCCGCGCGAGCGCCTCCTCGGCTGCCGCACGGTTCGCCCGTGCGTCCTGCTCCTCGAGCCGCTCCTTCAGCTCCTCGACCGCGAGGGCGTCGGCGTTCACCCGCCACGCCACACGGTACAGCACGAACGCGATCATCAGCATGCCGAACAGCCCGAGCAGGAACGGGATCAGCATCATCGGCGGCAGGCCGCTGTCGGTGCGGAACACCACCGGATGGATGGAGCTCGGCACGAGGCGCGTGATCAGAAACGAGATCGGCGCGTCGATGAACGCAACGATGCCGAACACCGCGCAGAAACGCGCCCTGCGCTCCGGGTCGTCGATGGCATTGCGCAGGATGAAATATGCGATCACCAGCAGCATCAAGATGAAATACGTGGTCAGGCGCGGCTCCCACACCCACCACACGCCCCATTCGAAGCAGGTCCACAGATCGCCCGAGATCATGGTCGCCGCGATGAGCACGAGCGTGACCTCCATCGCCGTCTTCGACCGCACGTCATAGGCGCGCTCGCGGGTCATGAGGAACCGCACCGCGAAGAACGCCGCGAACCCCATGGCGACGAACGATGCGATCGCCACCGGGACATGCAGGTAGAAGATCTTCTGGGACAGCAGCAGCTTCGTGGTCCCCTGCCCCCCGCCGATGACGACCGGCTCGGCGAGTTGCGCACCCTGGACGAGGGGCGCCAGGGTGAAGGCCCACACGATGTCGACGGCCGTGAGCAGCGCGCCGGCAGCGAGCAGGATGGGGAGCAGCCGATCGGGCAGGCCGACCGGCCCCCTCACGGCTCCGGCGGGTTTCTCGCCTCGCGTCATCTGGTCTCCTTTCAAGCCTGCATGGACAAGCCGTTCCATGGTATCGCACCGGCACCGCGCCGGACGGGTCGGCCCGGCGAGTACGCGCACCCGGCGGAGGGCCCGCGGGAGCCGACCGGCGGCGAGCTCCGCCGGCGCCCCGCCGGCAGCCCCGCGCGCCGGGCGCCCTCACGCGTCGAGGATGAACTCGTAGAGCCCCCACGCCGCGGCGATCATGATCACGTCGTAGGCGCCGGCGACCGCGCACGAGGTCCAGAAGCCCCCCAGGGTCCCCTCCACGCCGAGGAACGCCGTCGTGGTCGCCGACACGCAGGCGTACAGCAGCGGGAAGGCAACCGGGATGAACAGGATGGCGAGCAGCACGTCGCGCCCGCGCGTGTCGATCGTCATGGTGGACAGCAGCGTGCCCACGCCGGCGACCCCCACCGTGCCCACCGCGAGCGGCACCGCGATCAGCGGGGTCGTGGCCGCGAGCTCCGCGCCGGAGAGGAAGAACAGGAAGAACAGCGGCACGGAGAGCGCCTCGACCGCGAGGAGGAAGATCAGGTTGGAGGTCGCCTTGGCGGCGAACACCACCGCGCGGTCCACGGGCGCGAGCAGGATGCCCTCGAGGCAGCCGGACTCCGTCTCGTGCGAGAAGCTGCGGTTCAGACCGAGCAGGCTCGTGAACACGATGAGCGCCCACAGCATCCCGCCGGCGAGCGACACCGTCTGCACGCGGTCGCCCACCTGGGACAGCGCCGCCCCGTAGACCGTGAGCACCAGCAGCGCGTACACCGCCATGGAGGTGAGCATCTCGCGCGTGCGCAGCTCCTGGCGCAGGTCCTTGGCGAGTAGCGCGCGGTACTGGGCCCATGCGCCCGGCCTCCCCATCACGCCACCCCCATCCCCACGGTCGCCAGGTACAGGTCGCGAAACGCCGCGGCGTCGACGCCCGAGCGCTCGGCGCACACCACCGCGCGCCCGCGCGCCAGGATGAGCGCATGGGTGCACAGGGAGAACCCCTTCTCGAGGTCGTGGCTCACCATGATGAAGGTGCGCCCGTCGCGTACGCGGTCGATGAGCTGGTCGAAGAGCTCCGCGGCATGCGGGTCGAGCCCGGAGTACGGCTCGTCGAGCAAGACGAGCTCGGGGTCGTTCACGAGCGCGCGGGCGATGGAGAGGCGCTGCTGCATGCCGCGGGAGAAGGTCCGCACGCAGTCCGTCCGGCGATGGTCGAGCTCCACCACCCTCAGCAGCTCGTCGATGCGCGCGCGGTCGGGCGCGCCCCCGTACAGCGAGCTGAAGAACTCCAGGTTCTCGCGGGCGGTGAGATCCCCGTAGAGCATGGACCGGTGGGAGATGAGCCCGATGCGCGCTCGGAGCGTGTCCGGTTCCTCGAGCGCATCGACGCCGAGGACGCTCAGGCTCCCGCGCGTGGGGCGGGAGAGCAGCGCGAGGATGCGGAGCAGGGTGGTCTTGCCCGCCCCGTTGGGCCCGAAGATGGACAGGAACGCCCCCGCGGGGACGGCGAGGTCCACGCCGTCCAGGCCGCGGTGCGCACCGAAGCGCTTCACCAGGCCGCGCGCCTCGACGGCGAGCGGGCGGTCGCCCGCAACGGCACCGGACACGGCCGCCGCGCGCTCCCCCGCGCCCCGGTGCGCGCCCCCGCTACCCACGGACGCCCTCCCCCTCGCCGGAGGCGGCATCCATGCCGGCGGCCGCATGCGAGGCGCCCGCCCGAGCCGTCGCCGCGGCGCCTCCCGCGCGCTCGTCCGCCGCCAGCAGCGGCGTGGCGCGGCGCGGCAGGAACGCCAGCGCGATGCCCGCGATGCAGATGCCGGCGCCGACCCAGGTGAACATAATGAGCGGGTTGATCTTCACGCTGATGGAGAGCGTCCCGTCGGCGTTCACCCCCTGGAAGGCGATGAAGAGGTCCTCGAGCGGGAAGCTCGTCACCGACGCGTCGAGTGTCTGCTGCCGGGTGGCGGCGCTCACCCGCATGGACGTCTCGACATCGGCGAGCCACTGGTCGTCGGCGCTCATGGCGGTGCCGGCGACGCCCTCGCCGTCGCCCGCCCCGGCGCGTCCGACCTCGAGCAGCACCGTCATCACGTCGTTGTCCGCGGCGTCGAAGTACTCCTCCGAATCCCGGTAGACGATCACGTAGTCGCCCACCTGCGCGGACGCGCCGACCTCCGTCGGCAGGTCCACCGTCTGCTCGTGCACGTACATGCCCGAGCCCACCAGGCCGATGAGCGCCACGGCGCACCCCAGGTGCGCGAGATAGCCGCCCGCCTGCGCCGGCGAGCGGCGGAAGAGGTTCACCACGGCGCGCGCGGCGCCCTCGCCGTGACCGCGCATGCGGCCGCGCACCCCGCGCCCCAGCAGGTAGGACGAGGTCGCGAGCAGCATCGCAGCGGCCAAAAACGATACGACGGTCAGCGCGAAGTAGTACCAGGGCGGCCCCTGCTCCGCCAGGGCCTCGGCCGCATCGCCGCCCGCCGCCATGATGCCCTCGTAATCGGGTACGAGCCGAAGGGCGAAGAAGGCCATGAGCACGGCGAACGCCACGGCGCCCACGAGCGCCGGCACCCGGAAGTTCCGCGCGAAGGCGGCCTTGTCGGTGCGGCGCCATCCGAGCAGCGGGCAGACGGCCATGAGCAGGCCGAACAGCGCCGTCATGGGACGCGCCACCGCGTTGTAGGCGCCGGCGGGGACCGCCTGCCCGCCGAGCGGCATCCAGGTCGGCAGCGCGCTCGACACGGTGAGGTAGGCCACCAGGCACGCACCCACCAGGCACACGAGGTTCGTGAGGAAGTACGAGCCGCTCTTGGAGGCGATCGACTCGATCTCGTCGGCGTCGTCGATCATCCCGTTGCGGTAGACCAGCAGGGCGAGGAAGGACAGGGCGGCGGCGATCATGATCCCCAGGAAGAAGTACGTGGAAACCGGGTCCTCGGCGAACGCGTGGACCGACTGCACGAGCCCCGAGCGCGTGATGAAGGTGCCGAGCACCACGAAGATGAAGGTCGCCGTCGCGGCGAGCATGCTCCAGCGCTTGAAGCAGCCGCGCTTGCGGTACATCGTGAAGCTGTGGACGAGCGCCACCGCCGCGAGCCAGGAGAACAGGCTCGCGTTCTCGACGGCGTCCCAGGCCCAGAAGCCGCCCCATCCGAGCACGACGTAGGCCCACACCGCGCCGAGCGCCATGCCCACGGTCAGGAAGATGAAGGCGAACACGGCGATGCGGTCGGAGAGCTCCACCCACCGCGACGAGGTATCGCCGCAGATGAGCGCCGCGAGGGCGTAGGCGAACGGCAGCGTGGCGCCCGCGTAGCCGATGAAGGTCGCCGGCGGATGGAGGATCATCGCCCAATGCATGAGCAGCGGGTTCATGCCGCCCATCGGGGCGACGAGCGAGCCGTCGGCGTTCAGGTACTCCGCCGCCGTGGGGAGGAACGGGTTGTTCGACTCGGAGAGCACGAGCGTGGCGGCGAACAGGGCCACCACGACCTCGGTCACGCCGAGCGCCACGGAGGACAGGTCGTCGGTGGCGCGCATGCGCCGCCAGGCCACCGCCGCGCCGTACAGGGAGATGAGCCAGGTCCATAGGAGGAGCGAACCCTGGCGGCCCGCCCATACGGCGGAGACGAGGTACAGGGGCTTCAAGGGGCTGTCGGTCGCCGGGTAGTTGGACACCACGTAGGCGATCGAGTAGTCCTCGGTGAACATGCACGCGAGGATGAGGGCGATGCAGCCCGTGAGCAGCAGGGCCACCGCGAACACGAGCAGATAGCCGGCGTTCACGAGCCGCTCCCGCCGCAGCTTCACCCCGGCCACCAGAACGACGGCGGCCACGGCCGCGAGCACGAGCGCGAGCACCTGCAGGGCGCTTCCCAACATGGAGACCATCGGCCCCGTCCCCCTTCATGCGCGGCGGCGGATCCGCCCCGCCGCCCTCGATGGTACGACGCCCCGGGAGCGCGGGCGCGTCCCCGGGGCGAATCGCTTCGCTATTCCGACACGGCCTCGTCGATGGCGGGCTGCTCGCTCGCGGTGAAGACGCCGTCCTCGCCGAGCGACCCGGTCACGACGACCGCCACGCCGTCGGAGATCCCCTCGTCGAGCCCGCCGTCATAGCGCACCTTGAGCTCGGCGCCCTGCGACTCGATCGTGAAGCGGTGGTCGGCGTTCACCGACGCCACCTCCCCGCGGACGTACCCGCAGACCCGGGTGTCCTTGCCCACCATCGCGTCCCCCTGCTCCAGCAGGCCCGACACGGTGAGGGACCCCTCGGCGCTCTCGTACTTCGACGGGCACTTGGTCACCATCTCGGCGGCATCCAGCGCGCCGTCGGTCACCGTTCCGGTGCATACGGCGACCACGCCCGCACCGAAGGTGGCGGGCAGCGCGCCGTCGTAGGTCACGGTGAGGGCCTGGGAGGCGTCGCCGTCCTCCGGGGCGATCCGGAAGGTCGCCGAGGACCCCTCCGCCGTGATGGAACCCGCCACCACCGAACCGGAGACCTGGACCTTCTTGCCCTCGTAGCCGCCTCCCAGCACATCGCCGATCGACAGCGAGGACGCAGCCTGGCCGCCGCCGGCGATCGCGACGATCACGAGCATGGCTATCACGACGATGCCGCCGACCACGACGAGCCGGCGCTTTGCCTTCTTGTTCATAGCTCTCCCCGAGCGAATCCGATGTGTGCACCGCGGCTGCGCGCCGCCGAACAAGTATACAATGGGCGCATCGCGCACGCGCGATGTCACGCATATTACCTGCAGCGAGGAGCGACGATGATCCTAGCCGTCGATATGGGGAACACGCAGACCGCGCTCGGCCTGTTCGAGGGCGGCGAGCTGCTGTGCGCCTGGCGCATGCCCACCGACTGCACCTTCACCAAAGACGAGATCCACGTCCGCCTGCAGGGCTACTTCCGCATGTACGGCCGGGAGGTCTCCTGCATCGGCGCGATCGCCTTCGCCGGCGTGGTCCCCCAGCTCAGGCGCGAGTGGCAGGGAGTCGCCGACCAGCTCGGCGTCCCGATCATGATGGTCGGGCGCGACACGGCCGCCGTCACCCCCGTGCGCGCCGACAACCCCGCCGAGGTGGGCGCCGACCGCATCGCCAACGCCGTCGCCGCCGCCACCTTCTACGGCACGCCCGCCATCGTGGTGGACTTCGGCACAGCCACGAACATCGACGTGGTGGATACCGACGGGAGCTACATCGGAGGCGCCATCGCGCCGGGCATCCGCATCTCCATGGACGCGCTCGCCGCGCGCGCAGCCCAGCTCGCCAGCGTCCCCCTCGAGGCGCCCGAGCGCTTCATCGGCAGGAACACCGTCGAGGCGGTCCAGAACGGCCTGGTGGTCGGCACAGCGGCCATGGCGGAGGGGCTCGTCCGCCGCATCAAGGAGGAGCTCGGCGCGCCGGGCGCCCGCGTCATCGCCACAGGGGGCCTCGCGGGCGTGGTGGCCGAGTCGACCGACGTGTTCGACGTCATCGACCCGCAGCTCACCCTCCGCGGCATCTGCGAGATCCACCGCCGCATGACCGCATAGCGGGGATCGGGACGCCGCCGTCCCCAGCCGGGGAGGCAGGGGCACGTTGACCCCGGGCACGCAAAACCATGTCGTATCTGACACCGGCCCTCCCTGTAGAGGGGGCCGGTGTCAGATACGACATGGTTTGCCCCGATGCGGCGGCGGCCGCCCGGGAGCCCCGGAAACGGCGAGCCCGACGGCAGCGCAAGGCGGTGGCCCCGGCGCGATGCGGACCGGTGGCCCGAGAACGCGCCCGCAGCGCGGCGCGCCCGCGCCCTCCGGCGGGCTACAGCTGGTCGAGGGCGCGCAGGCTCACGGCCTCGGCGGGGTAGCTCTTCTCCCCGCGCGGCGTCCGCACGCAGGCGCGGCCCCAGACATCGAGACCGGAGAACGCGCCCGTGTCCACGACGCGGCCCTCGGGAGTCAGCACGGCGACCTCGTGCCCCATCAGGGGCACCATATCGAAGTACTCGGACAGGATGGGGGCGAGCGGGCCGGCGGCGGGACGTGCCGCGAGAGCCGCCGCCCACGCGTCCACGCGTGCCACCACGGCATCGCGCACGAGGGCGGCGAGCCGCGGCAGCTCCGGCGCGCCCTCGCCGAGGAGCTCCGCGAGCGAGACGGGCGGAAGCGCCCGGGGCCCGCCGGGCGCCCTGCCCTGTGCGAGCTCGGACGCGTCCATCTGCACCGGCTCCCGGTTGATGCCGATGCCCACCACGGCGAACGGGCCCGCGTCGCCCGAGCGGCCCTCCACGAGGATGCCGACGAGCTTGCGGTCGAAGCCGCCCTCGCCGGAGGTGCGGACCACGATGTCGTTCGGCCATTTGATGCCCACCCGGCCCGCGAGGCCCAGGCTCGCGAGCGCGTCCATCACGCCCATGCCCGCGAGCGCCGGCACGGCGATGAGCTGGGACATGGGCACCTCGGGACGCACCACGACCGACAGGGAGAGGCTCCCCGCGGGCGAACTCCATGCGTGCCCGCGGCGCCCGCGGCCGGAGACCTGGCGTTCCGCGCAGATCGCCCAGCCGTGCGGCGCACCTGCGCGCGCCTCATCCGTGGCGACATCGTTGGTGGAGCCCACCTCGTGCTCGAACATCAGGGGCAGGGCCCCCTCGGGCGTGATATCCATGCTCCTCCCCTTCTCCTGGAGTCCGCGCCGATACGGCGCGCGGGACGGATACTGCGACGGCGCGTCAGGGGGCGCGCCCGCGGACCGCGGCCTGCCCCCCCTGCCGGGAAACGACGGACGGGCACCCTCGGGTCGCAGCCTTCCGCCTGACGGAGGGACGGGGCCGCGCCCGCGCCCCGCGTGCGGCGAACGGCCCCGGCAGGCGCGCCCGCCGGGCCGTCCCCTACAGGGACCCGAGCTCGGTCGTCACGTGGCCGACGCGCTGCTCGGGCTCCTTCACGTCCACGCCCTCGTAGCGGAAGAAGCGCGCCGGGTCGTGCATGAGGTCCTCGAGCGGCACGAGCACGAAGTCGCGCTCGCCCAGCTTGGGGTGGGGAAGGCGCAGCTTGTCACCACCGTGGACCTCCCCCTCCATCCACAGCAGGTCGCAGTCGAGGGTCCGCGGCCCGTTGGGCTTGGCGCCGCGGCCGCGCTTGCGCCCGAGCCGGTCCTCGACCTTCATGAGCTCATCGAGCAGGATGAGCGGGGCGAGCTCGGTACGGATCTCGATCACGGCGTTGGCGAAGGGCTCCTGGCGCTCCTCGTAGGCCGGCTGGCTCTCGTAGATGCGCGAGCAGTTGGACACGCAGGTAAGCGGGATCTCCGCGATGAGGTCCTTGGCGGCCCGGATGTTGTCCATGCGGCGCCCCAGGTTGGAGCCGAGCGCCACGAACGCGCGGCGGGGCTGGGGGCGCGCCACGGCCCAGTACCCGTTCAGGAACTGGGCGAACCCGGCGACGTCGTGCACGCGCACGATGTTGGCGCCGTTCTGGATGGCGCCCAGGCACACGCCGAAGGTCGCCGCGTCGCGGCGGTCCGCCTTCTCGACGCCGGAGACCGCGCCGACGAACCGCTTGCGCGACACCGCGCACAGCAGCGGGTAGCCGAGCGACGCCATCTTGGCCGTCTCGCGCTGGATGATGATGTCCTCGTTCGCGTTCTTGCCGAACCCCGCGCCCGGGTCGATGCAGATGCGGTCGCGCGAGACGCCGGCGTGCACGAGCGCGCGGGCCTGGTCGGACAGGAAGCCCATCACGCGTCGCATGATGGGCGCGGAATCGGGAAGGGTGAAGCGGCGCAGCTGCGAGGTGCTGACGTAGGCCTCCTCATGGCGGGCGGAGCGCGCCATCATCGCGGCGAGCCAGTCCTCGGGCTCCGCCTGCGCGACGGGGGCGGTGTCGGCGGCGGCCGCCTCGATGGAGGCGCCGGCGAGCTGGGCCGCCACGGCCTCGGCGGTGCTCGCGGCGTCGGTCTCGGGGGCCCCGTCGCCTCCTTCGGCCTCCGCGCCGGAACCGTTGGGGATGTCGGCGAAGGGCAGCTGCGGCTGGATCAGCCCGCTCGTCAGGCGCATGCCGCCCTGGGCGCGCCCGCGCTTCTTGGCGCCCGGCGCCGCCGCCGCGGCGGCCGCCTCGGCGGCGGCACGGGCCTTCTCCGCCACGAAAGCGGCGGCGGAGGTGTCGAGCTGGACGGCCTTGTGGGCGCGCACGGGCTCGGTGACCTCGCCGGCATGCATGATGATCACGCCGCACTTGGTGTTCTTCACGAACTCGACCATCTTGGGGTCGGTGAAGCCGGTCACATCGTTGACGATCGAGGCGCCGACGCGCACGGCCGCCTTCGCGACCTCGACATGGCGCGTGTCCACCGACACGATGGCACCGCGCTGGGCGAGGGCGCGGATGACGGGGAGGACCCGCTTGGCCTCCTCGTCCGGATCGACCGGGGTGAAGCCGGGGCGCGTGGACTCGCCGCCCACGTCGATGATGTCGGCGCCGGCATCGAGCATCTCCACGCCGCGCGCGATGGCGCGGTCGGGGTCGAAGTTGTCCCCGCCGTCGCTGGAGGAATCGGGGGTGACGTTCAGGACGCCCATGATGCGCGGCCGATCGAAGGTCAGCGTGTACTTTCCGCAGCGCCAGGTCTTGGAGTCGTGAGCCATGAGGGTCCTTTCATAGGTACGCACGTGCATCCATTGTATCCAGTCGGCGCGCATGCGCATCGCCGCCCCGTCCGATGACGCAAGGTTTTCAGGAGCGGGGCGCGGGGGCGCACGAATCTCCGCCTCGGTGCCGCCGTCGACCGTGCCATGTATCTGCGGGGCGCGGGGCGCACGGATCTCATCCCGAAGCGACGGTGGCAGATGCCGGCGCCTCCTCCGAGGCGGATCCCTAGATGTTCAGTGCCAAGACGTTGTTTACGCCC
>NZ_JAQECM010000024.1:0-29157 GCF_027669965.1 Candidatus Collinsella stercoripullorum
CGGGGCGCGGGCCCTCCCCCACCGCCTGGCGCAGGAACGCGGGCACGGGGCGCTCGCCCTCGGCGGTCTTCACGAGGCGCTCGGGCGCGGGCTCCTCCGCGGCGGAGGTGCCGCCCGCGGGATCGGGATCGGTGTCGGGCTCGGACCACGGGAGGACGTCCTGGGGCTCCATATGGGGCTCGGCGGATGCGGCCGGCTCGGATGCGGCGGCGGGACGGCGGGTCCGACGGCTCGCGGGGGCGGGGGGCTCGGGTGCGGGCGCGTCCTCGGGGGCTGCCTCCGCGTAGCGGTCCTTCACCGGGATGAGCACGGTCCTCGCGCGCTCGGCGGCGAGCTGGTCGGACACGTCGACGAGCGGGTCCTCCCCCTTGGGGTCGTCCTCGTGGTCGAGCAGGGTGGTCGTGCGGTTGCCGAGGTAGGTGGTCTGCGCGGCGCCCTCGTCGAACAGGGGCGCCTGCGCGGCCTCGGGGACGGCGCGACGGGCAGCGGGGGCCGCCGGGGCGTCGCCCCACGGGCTCTCGTTGATGTCGACGTGACGGCGCTGGGCGAAGCGCTCGGCGCGCTCGGCGATGCCGCGGGCGAGGTCGCCCACGGAGAAGCCGATGATGACGAGACCGAGCACCACCGCACCGACCAGCACGACGTAGGAGATGGTCTTGCCGAGCGCCCCCTGCAGCGCGCTCGCCGCGAAGGCGCCGAGGTAGCCGCCGCTCGAGGAGAGGCGCGCCTCGTCGAACATCGCCGCGGTCGAGACCTCGGTGCCGGGCACCGAGAGCGAGAGCATGGCGAGCACGGCGCAGAAGATGAGCGCGGCGCCCGCGGCCGTGCGCGCGGTCACCGGGGCCTCGCCGCCTATGAACAGCAACGCGGCGGCCGCGAGCATGACGAGCGGGACGACGTACCCGCCCAGGCCGAAGCCCAGGTGGAAGAAGCCGGCGAGCGCGGCGGCGACGGGGGCCGAGGAGGGGGACACCACGGCGATGAGGGACGCCACGGCGACGATGGCGAGCACCACGCCGGCGATATCGCGCCCCGAACCGGCGGCGAGCAGCGGCGCGGCAGGGGCGTCCTGCTGCGCTGCGCGCGCCTCGTTGGCGCGCAGGGACCGGGGGGCCGCCGCGGCGCCCGCGGCGCGGCCCTTCCCCTTCCCCTTCGAGCCCTTGCTCCTGTTGCCCGTCGACGCCACGTCAGACCTCCATGACGACCGGGATGATCATCGGGCGGGTGCGGGTGCGGTTCCAGATGAAGTTGGACAGCGAGTCGCGCACGGCCTTGCGCAGGGCGTCGGTGCCGCTGCTCGTGAAGTTGAACTTGCCCTTCTCGATCATCTTCATGATCGAGGCGGACGCGTCGGCGGAGAACTCGTCGTCGATGGTGAAGGAGACGCCGCGGCCGGAGAACTCGATCGCGTCGACCCGCTTGCGCTTGAGCGAGACGATGGCCACCGCGGTGACCATGCCGTCGTTCGCGAGCTTCTGGCGGTCGCGCAGCACGATGGGGTCGGTGTCACCGATCCGCAGGCCGTCGACGTAGACCACGCCGGACTCGACGGACGCGCCGCGGCGCACCTTGCCGGCGCGCATCTCGAGCGAGTCGCCGTTGTCGAGCACGAAGATGCGGTCGGACGGGATGCCCATCTTGCGCGCGAGCGAGGCATGGGCGCGCAGGTGGACGGCCTCGCCGTGGACCGGCATGAAGTAGGAGGGCTTGGCCATGGCCAGCATGAGCTTGAGCTCCTCCTGGCTGCCGTGGCCGGAAACGTGCACGAGGGTGCGGTTCTTGTCGTAGACGTCGCAGCCGATCTTGGCCAGGCTGTTCACGACCTGCTGCACGCCCTTCTCGTTGCCCGGGATCGGCGTGGCGGAGATGATCACCGTGTCGCCCTCGTGCATGGAGAGGGTCTTGTGCTCGCCGTTGGCCATGCGAGACAGCGCGGAGAGCGGCTCGCCCTGGGAACCGGTGCACATGACGACGATCTGGTCCTCGGGGAGGTTGTCGATCTCGTAGGCGTCGATGATGTCCTCCTCGGGGATCTGCAGGTACCCGAGTTCGCGCGCGACGCGCGTGTTGGTGAGCATGGAGCGGCCGGTCACCACGATCTTGCGCCCGCAGGAGCGCGCGGCGTCGCAAATCTGCTGCAGACGGTGGATGTGGCTGGAGAACGAGGCGACGAAGACGCGGCCCGGCGCGTTCTTGATCGCGGCGTACAGGGAGGGCCCGACCTCGGCCTCGGACTTGGTGAAGCCGGGACGCGTGGCGTTGGTCGAGTCGGACATGAGCAGGTCGATGCCCTGCTTGGCGAACTTGTTGATGGCGGCGTAGTCGGGCGTGACACCGTCGATCGGGGTCTGGTCGAGCTTGAAGTCGCCGGTGTGCATGACCGTGCCCTGCGGGGTGCGGATGAAGACGCCCAGCGCGCCGGGGATGGAGTGCGTCATGGAGAAGAAGTCGATCTGGATGCAGCCGAGGTTCACATGGCTGCCGCCGTGCACCTCGCGGAACTTGGGCGCGCGGATGCGGAACTCCGAGAGCTTGCCCTCGATGAAGCCCAGGGTGAGCTTGCTCGAGAAGATGGGCACCTTGTTGTTGAGGTCCTGGAGCAGGTACGGCAGGGAGCCGGTGTGGTCCTCGTGACCGTGGGTGACCACGATGCCGCGGAGCTTCTCCTCGTTCTCCAGGACATAGGTGTAGTCGGGAAGCACCAGGTCGATGCCGGGCTGGGAGTCGTCGGGGAACATGAGGCCGGCGTCGACGAGCACCATGTCGTCGCCGCACTCGAACACGGTCATGTTCTTGCCGATGCCGTCAAGGCCGCCCAAGGGGATGATCTTGAGCGGTGCGGATTTCTTGGTTGTGGATGCCATGGGGTGGTGTGGTTCCTTTCCTTCGTCGCGTATCAGATCGGCGGCGAAGAGCGCCGCCGTGCCGTTCAAAAAAGATGCCGCGCGCCGCGAATGGGCACGGGCATGGACATGGATAGTGAATTGTACCAACTGGAGCGACGGGAAATACACTCCGGGACCCGTCCCCACACGAACAGCGGAACGCGGACGGGTGAAAACGGGAGGGACCCCCGGCCCGCCTCGGACGCGCATCGGGCGCGTCGAGGAGGATCCGGGGGTCCCTTGCTCTCACGGAGTCGGCTTACCCCTCGTGATGGCGGCGCGGGGTGCGGCCGCCGTTGTCGCCGGGGCGGCGCGGGCGGTCGCCGTGGTCGCGGCGCGGGCGGCCCGGGCGGTCGCCGCGCTCGCGGCGCTCGCGGTGGTTGCCCTTGAAGCCCTCGTCGGAGCCGGAGCCGGCCGGCGCCTCGGGCTTGTCGAGGCGGTCGAGCGAGACCTTGCCCTTCTCGTCGATGTCGATGACCTTCACGCGCACCTCGTCGCCCACGTTGAGGACGTCCTCCACGCGGTCGACGCGGCCGTTGGCCACGCGCGAGATGTGCAGCAGGCCGTCCTTGTTGCCGAAGAGGCGGACGAACGCGCCGAAGGACTGGATGGTCACGACGCGGCCGGTGTACTCCTCCCCGACCTCGGGCTCCTTGATGATCAGGTTGATGCGCTCGATGGCCTGCTCGACGGACTCGCCGACGCCGCCGACGTAGACGGTGCCGTCCTGCTCGATGTCGATGGAGGCGCCGGTCTCGTCCTGGATGCCGCGGATGACGTCGCCGCCCTTGCCGATGACCTCGCGGATCTTATCGACCGGGACGGTGATCGTGGTGATGCGCGGCGCGGTCTCGCGCGTGGTCTCGCGCGGGGCGGGGATGACGTCGAGCATCTTGCCCAGGATGAACGCGCGGCCGGCCTTGGCCTGCTCGAGCGCGCGGGCCAGGATGTCGAAGGTGAGGCCGGTGGCCTTGTTGTCCATCTGCAGCGCGGTGATGCCGCGCTCGGTGCCGGTGACCTTGAAGTCCATGTCGCCCAGGAAGTCCTCGATGCCCTGGATGTCGGACAGGACCACGGTCTTGCCCTCCTCCTGGATGAGGCCCATGGCGATGCCGGACACGGGGCGCTTCAGCGGCACGCCGCCGTCCATGAGCGCCAGGCAGCTCGCGCAGGTGGACGCCATGGACGAGGAGCCGTTGGACTCCATGACCTCGGACACCACGCGGATGGCGTAGGGGAACTCGTTCTCATCGGGCAGCACCGGGAGCAGCGCGCGCTCGGCGAGGTTGCCGTGACCGATCTCGCGGCGCTTGGGGGCGCCGATGCGACCGGTCTCACCCGTGCAGAAGGGCGGGAAGTTGTACTGGTGCATGTAGCGCTTGCCCTCGACCGGCTCGATCGTATCGAGGCGCTGGCCCTCGTTCAGCATCCCGAGCGAGAGCACCGACAGCACCTGGGTCTGGCCGCGCTGGAACAGGCCGGAGCCGTGCACGAGCGGCAGGTAGGAGTCCTTCACCATGATGGGGCGGATCTCGTCGGCGGCACGGCCGTCGACGCGCTCGCCGGTCTCGACGACCATGCTGCGCATGGCCTTCTTCTCGAGCTTCTTGAGGTTGACCGGGATCTCGCGCTCCCACGCGGCCTGCTCCTCCTCGCTGAACTCGGCGCGGATGCGCTCCTTCAGCTCCTCGACATGCGCGATGCGAGAGAGCTTGTCGGCGTCGGAGAGGGCGGCGTACATCTCGTCGTAGTGGGCGAAGATGCGCTCCTCGACCTCCGGGACGGGCTGGTCGAGGATGTACTCCTTGGGCTGGATGGGGCCGTTGACGCGCTCCCACTCGGCGACGAACTCGAGCTGGGCGTCGCAGAACGCGCCGATGGCCTCCTGGCCGAACTGCATGGCGGCCAGCATGTCCTCCTCGGTCACCTCGTCGGCGCCGGCCTCCACCATGGAGATGAAGTCGCGGGTGCCCGCGAGCTCGAGGTCGAGGTCGGACGCCTCGCGCTCCTCGTAGGTGGGGTTCACGATGAAGGCGCCGGTCTCGGTGTCGCGGCCGATGCGGACACATGCGAGCGGGCCCTCGAAGGGCACGCCGCCCAGGGTGAGGCCGAGGGAGGCGCCCATCGTGCAGATGACGTCGATGGGGTTCACCTGGTCGGCGACGAGCGAGGTCGCCACGATCTGGACCTCGTTGCGGAAGCCGTCGGGGAAGCTCGGGCGGATGGGGCGGTCGATCATGCGCGCGGTGAGCGTGGCCTTCTCGCTGGGACGGCCCTCGCGCTTGAGGTAGCCGCCGGGGATGCGGCCCGCCGCGTACATCTTCTCGTTGAAGTCGACGGTCAGGGGGAAGAAGTCGTAGTTCTTCCGCTCCTTGGACACGACGACGGTCACGAGGGCGGTGGTGTCACCCTGCTTGACGAGCGCGGCGCCGGTCGCCTGCTTGGCGAGCTCGCCGGCCTCCAGCGTGTAGGTCTTGCCGTACAGCTCAAAGGTCTTGGATACGAGTGTCATTTCTCTCCTCAACTCCGCACGCCCCTTTGCGTGCGGGACTTCTTCTGGCCGGATCCGGCACGGCGGGTCCGGCGGTGTAGGACCAGCGGTCGCGGGCCCCTACATGAAAAGGAGCCCCCGCGGGGGCTCCTGCATGCACGAATCTCTACTGGATGTTATCGCGGATGCCGAGCTGCTTGATGAGCTCACGGTACTCGAAGATGTCGTTCTTCTTGATGTAGGACAGAAGGCGACGACGACGGCCGACGAGCATGAGCAGGCCGCGGCGGGTGTGGAAGTCCTTCGGGTGGGACTTCATGTGCTCGGTGAGCTCGCGGATGCGGTCGGTCAGGATGGCGACCTGGACCTTGGGGTTGCCGGTGTCGGCGCCGTTCTTGCCGAACTGAGCGGTGAGCTCGGCCTTGCGCTCCTTGGAGATGGTCATGTGAACACCTTTCGTCAGAACCGGGGATCGCGCCCCGGCGTAGATTCGCCCCGATCTGGGTAGCCGCCGGTGGAGCGGGCAACCAAGGTCGAGGTACCAACAGCGACGTATGATACCACAGGTCCGCCTCTTCACCAGACCTGCACTAACCGCGCGGGACCGACATACCGGCCGGAGGCGGGCGCCCAACGTCATGCGCGTGCACGGCGCGCAGGAGACCTGCGGGCGCCGTGCGGAACGCGAAGCGGGGCCCTGAGGCTACAGCAGCAGGAAGTACAGCAGGAACGCGAGGCCCGCGACCCACATGAGCGGGCGCACGTACTTCGCGCGGCCGGTCACCACGGCGACGATGATGTAGGTGATGAAGCCGAGGCCGATGCCGTTGGAGATCGAGTAGGTGAACGGGATGCCGGCGATGATCATGAACGTCGGGAAGCCCTCGAGCACGTCGTCCCACTTGACCATGACGGCGTCGCTCATCATGAGGAAGCCGACGAACACGAGCGCGCCGCAGGTCGCGGCCGAGCTGATGCAGGAGATGAGCGGCGAGAGGAACGCGGCGAGGATGAACAGCACGCCGGTGAAGACCGAGGTGAGGCCGGTGCGGCCGCCGTCTGCGGCACCCGAGGCGGACTCGACGAAGGTCGTGATGGACGAGGCGCCCATGATGCCGCCCACCGCCGCCGCGGCGGAGTCGACGATGAGGATCGGCTTGATGTCCTCGACCTTGCCGTCCTCGGTCAGGAACTCGCCCTGCTTGGCCACGGCCATGGCGGTGCCCATGGTGTCGAAGAAGTCGCTCATCATGAGCGAGAAGGCGAACAGCAGGATCGTCGGGGTGGAGACCGCCTTGACAAGGCCCATCACGCCGTCGGCGTCGGCCATGAACGGGGCGCCGAAGGTCGAGAAATCGAGCGGGGCGACGATGCCCGCGGGGGTCTGGGTGACGCCCAGCGGGATCCCGCAGACGGCTGCGATCACGATGCCCCACAGCAGCGCACCCTTGACCTTCATGGAGTACAGGACGACCGTCGCCACGATGGAGATGGCGCCGACCAGAAACGTCGGATCGGTCACGCTGCCGAGCGACACGAGCGTGTCGGCATTGGCCAGGATGATGCCGCCGTCCTTCAGGCCGATCATCGCGATGAACAGGCCGAGGCCGATGGAGATGCCGCGACGGAGCGACACCGGGATGGCCTCCATGATGGCCTCGCGCAGGCCGCAGAGCACGAGCAGCAGGATGGCGATGCCCTCGATGAGGACGACGGCCATGGCCGTCTGCCAGCCGAGGCCCATCGAGCCGCAGAGCGTGTAGGCGACGATCGAGTTGATGCCCATGCCCGAGGCGCACGCGAGCGGTCGGTTGGCGCACACGCCCATGAGGATGGTCATGATGCCCGCGCCGACGCAGGTGGCCGTGACCGCAGCGGTGACGGGCACGCCGCCCGCCTCCAGGATGAGCGGGTTGACCACGATGATGTAGGCCATGGCGAGAAACGTGGTGAGACCCGCGCGCAGCTCGGTTGCCACCGAGGACCCGCGGTCACCGATCTTGAAGAACTGGTCCATGCTTTCCTCTCCCTCGAAACAGCAAAAGCGCCCGCCAGGGACGCCTTATCCACTCTAGCACGCCTTGCATGGAATCAAACCTATGAAATGCATTGGGAAAATAGGGACAGGCACTATTTTCCCGCCAGGGACGGGCACTATTATCCCACCACGGCCCTGCCGACCGCGGAGGAGCTGATGCCGCACAGGCGCCCGATCTGCTTATAGCTCAGGCCCCCGGCGCTCAAAGCCCGTATCACTTCGCCTCGTGTGGGCGCGCGCAACGCGTGCACCTCGTCCAAGGTCGTGCCGAAGCGCTCCGAAACGGCGGCCGCCAGACGCCGGGCCTCATCGTCCGGCAGGTACCTGCCGCCCTCGAATGCATAGATGCACCGGTCGCGATCGGCTATGAAGCGGGTGAGCAGCTCCGTGCTCCCGAGCATATCGAGCACGGTCGACGTATCCGTGAGAAAGGGCTCCCGCTCCCCCGCGTACTCGGCGTAAGAGCTCCACCGATACGCGCCGGCCGGGCAGATGCCCGCATAGGCGGGGTTGTTGAGGATGTAGCGGACGCACTCCAGCAGGCGATCGTCGGATTCGATGGGATCGCTGAAGAACCTCCCCTGGAAAAGATGCCCGCCGCGCCCGCGGCGGGCGTTCAGGTAGAAGGCATACCCGCCGAGAACCTTGTGCATGAACGCGCTCAGCCGGCCTTCCGCATCATCGAGCAGCAGGTGCACGTGATTGCCCATCAGACACCATGCGATGATGCGCAAACCGAATTCCCGCCTGCCGCGATCGAGGAGATCCAGGAACTTCAACCGGTCGGCATCGTCCCCGAAGATCGCCTGCCTGTTGTTGCCGCGGTTCACCACATGGTAGTACCCGGTCTCGGAGCGCTTCCGTGCGGTCCTCATGGCGACTCCCCCTTCCCTTCGGCTCACAACTCCCATGAGGTCGGATCGCCGCACGAAGCCGACCTGGGATTCCAGGCGTGCACGGAAGAGGGTTGGATTCTTATGCCCGCCCTGCGGATGTGCCATACCGTATGCAGCGGGAAAAAAGTGCCTGTCACTATTTTCCCGCCAAGCAGACCGCGGCCGGGACGATCGCCCCGGCCGCGGTACGTGGGAAAAAAGTGCCTGTCCCTATTTTCCCATCGACCAAGCGGTATGGTCGGTATGGAGAAGCTCCTCGGCGCGCTCGGAGAGCGGATGGCCGAGGAAGTCATCGTAGACGAGCTTCACGCTCGAGTTCTCGTGGGAGAACCTGATGGGCGCCTGCGCGTCGAGGCCCCACAGCACGTCGCCGCGCTCGCCGGCGAGCTCGCACCCGTCGTGGATGGGCTGGCCGCCGCCGCCCACGCACCCGCCGGGGCACGCCATGATCTCGACGAAGTCGTAGGAGACCTCGCCGGCCCGAAGCGCCTCGATAAGCTTGCGGGCGTTGCCCAGACCGTGCGCCACGGCCACGCGCAGCGGGGTGCCGGCCAGATCGAAGGTCTTCTCCTTCCAGCCGTCGAGGCCGCGCACGCCGGAGAAGGCGTCGGGGTCGGGATTCTCGCCCGTCGCGAGGAAGTAGGCGGAGCGCAGGGCCGCATCCATGACGCCGCCGGTCGCACCGAAGATGACCGCCGCGCCCGTGCCGACGCCGAGCGGCTGGTCGAGCTCCTGCTCGGGCAGGGCGCCCGCGTCGATGTGCGACGCGCGGATCATGCGGTCGACCTCGCGCACCGTGAGCACCACGTCGACGTCGGGGTCGCCGGTCTCGCCCACCATGGTCGGCAGCGCGGCCTCGGCCTTCTTGGCGACGCACGGCATGATGGACACGCTGAAGATCTTCGAGGGGTCCACGCCCAGCGCATGGGCATAGTAGGTCTTGGCGACCGCGCCGAACATCTGCTGCGGGGACTTGGACGTCGAGACCTGGTCGAGCAGCTCCGGATAGTGCGACTTCACGTAGCGGATCCATCCGGGGCAGCACGAGGTGAACATCGGGAACTTGATATCCTCCCCGCCCGGCTCGCCCGCCTTCTCGATGCGCTCGAGCAGCTCGGAGCCCTCTTCCATGATGGTGAGGTCCGCCGAGAAGTTCGTGTCGAACACGTAATCGAAGCCCATGGCGCGCAGCGCGCTCGCCAGGCGCTCGACGGTCGCCTGCTCATGGGTGAGGCCGAGGGACTCGCCCCACGAGGTGCGGACCGCCGGGGCGATCTGCACGAGGCAGATCTTCTCCGGATCCTCCAGGGCGTCGAACACGCGCTCCGTGTCGTCGCGGGCGCGCAGGGCTCCGGTCGGGCAATGCGTGATGCACTGACCGCACAGGGCGCAGTCGGTCTGCGAGAGCTCCTTGCCGCCCGCCGCGTTCACCGACGCGTGGCTCGCGCGGCTCGTGAGGTCCCACACGCCCGTCGCCTGGACCTTCTCGCAGATCTGGATGCAGCGCAGGCACTTGATGCACTTGTCGTTGTTGCGGATGAGCGGGAAGGCGGGGTCGGAGCGGAACCCCTCGAGATGCTTGGGATACGGCAGGTCGGTGATCCCCAGGTCGTTCGCCAGACTCTGCAGCGAGCAGTTGCCCGAACGGGCGCAGCTCGTGCACTCGGAGTCGTGCTGCGAGAGCAAAAACTCGACGTTCGCCTTGCGCGCGATGCGCGCCTTGCGGCTGTTCGTGCGCACGACCATGCCGTCGAGCACGTAGTTGTTGCATGCGGCCACGAGCTGGTCGATGCCCTCGACCTCGACCACGCACACGCGGCACGCCCCGACCTCGTTGAGGTCGCGCAGGTAGCACAGCGTCGGGATCTCGATGCCCGCGCTCGCCGCCGCGTCCAGGATCGTCGTGTGCTCGGGCACCTCGACCTCGCGGTCGTCGATGATCAGATTTACCACTGGAAATTCCTCCCCCCACGGAACGCGCCGAAGCCGAAGTGGTCGCAGCGCAGGCAGCGCGAGGCCTCCTGGTGCGCCTCCTCCTCGGTGAGACCGATCTCGGCCATCTCGAAGTCGCCGATGCGCTCGGCGGCGTCGCGCTCCTTGAGCTCGCAGCGGCCGCACAGGCGCTTGCCCTTGAACTGGACGGGCGGCAGCTCGACGTCGAGCTCGATGTTGTGGTCGAACCCGAGGTGACGGTCGATGTTGGCGGCCGCGACCTTACCGGCGTTGATGGCGCGGATAACGGTCGCGGGACCGGTCTGGCAATCGCCGCCCGAGTACAGCCCCTCGAAACCGGGCACGGCGCCGTCGGAATCGGTCACGATGCGGCCCCACGAGCACGGCACGCCCATGGCCTCGAACGGGGCGGAATCGATGTCCTGGCCGATGGCCACGATCACGCGGTCGCAGGCGATGAGCTGCTCGGGAGCGGCGGCGGCACGGGGCGCGGGGCGCCCGCGGCGGGGCGCGCCGATGATCTGCGGCTGGACGACCACGCCGGCGACCCGGCCGTCGTCGGTCGTCTCGATGCGCACGGGGGCGTTGAGCTCCATGATCTGGCACCCCTCGGCCTCGGCCCCGGCTATCTCGGCATCCTGCGCCGTCATGTCGCAGATGCGGCGGCGGTACGCGATGATGACCTTCTCGGCTCCCAGGCGGACGCTCGAGCGGGCGACGTCCATCGCGACGTTGCCGCCGCCGATGACCACGACGCGCTCGCCCGAGAAGTCGGGCATCTCGCCGTCGCCGATGGCGCGCAGCATCTGGACCGCGGAGACGACGCCCTCGGCATCCTCGCCGGGAAGGCCGAGCTTCTTGTCGTTGTGCGCACCGATGGCGAGGTAGACCGCATCGAAGTCGCCGCGCATCCGCTCGAGCTCGGCGCCGTCCACCGCGTGCTCGAGCTCGACCTCGATGCCGCAGTCCAGGATCCACTGGATCTCCTGGTCGAGGTCCTCGCGCGGCAGGCGGTAGCTCGGGATGCCGTAGCGCAGCATGCCGCCCAAGTGCTTGCGCTGCTCGAAGATCGTGACCGTATGGCCCATGAGCGCGAGATAGTACGCGCAGCTGATGCCGGCGGGGCCGCCGCCGATGACGGCGACGCGCCTGCCGGTCGGCTCCGCCATGACGGGACGGTAATCGTGCTCCATATGGTCGGTCGCGTAGCGCTTGAGCGCCAGGATGTTCAACGGGTCGTCGACGATGCCGCGGCGGCAGTGCATCTCGCAGGGGTGCTCGCATACGCGCCCGCAGACGATGGGCAGCGGGTTGTCCTTGCGGATGAGCCTGACCGCATCGGTGTAGCGGCCGGCCTCGACGAGCGAGATGTACCCGGGGATGTCGACGTTGGCCGGGCAGCCGGCGACGCACGGGACGCGCTCGTTCTCCGCGAAGCCGCAGGCATGCTCGCGCACGTGGTGCTCGAAGTCGTCGCGGAACCCGCGCACGGCCATGAGCGCCATCGAACCGGCCTCGTACCCGATCGCGCAGTCGCTCGACAGGTAGATCGTGTTCGCGGTCTTCTCGATCAGATCGATCGTCTCCATCGTGGCCCGGTTGGCGAGCACGTCCTCGAGCAGGTCCGAAAGCGCCCTGAGCCCCACGCGGCAGGGCGTGCACTTGCCGCAGCTCTGGGTGGCGCACAGGTTGACGAGCGCCGCCGTGAACTCCACCGGACACGGCGCGAGCGAGCGAGCCGCGAGGCGCCGGCCGAGCGCGTCGTGCAGGTCGTCCATCACGGCCTGCGCATGGCTGCGCTCCATGACATGAAGTCGTGCCATAGAATCTCCCCTCTTATAGCCTGATAAATTTTTATTACAGGAGAGGGTTTTTCTGAACCGACCAATCCCCGGACGGGCCGTATCGCCGCGTAGACGGCGCGCTCGTGGGGCAATCATGGAGAACCCGGGAAGGTCGCGGACCCCGCGGCGGGCCGCCCCGCCGGCGGCGCGGCCGCCCGATGCCCCGCCGCGTCACCGGCCGAGCATGAACTCGAGCGCACGCAGGCGCGCGTCGAGGTGAGTGGCCGCCCAGATATGGGCGAGGGCGAGCAGGAAGGCCGCGGTGGGCCCGTCCGCCGGCGCGGCGGCGAGCTCGTCGAAGCGCAGGGCGAGCAGGGAGCGCAGCCACGACACCTGGTTTGCGTCGAGCTGCTCGGCGCCCGGCACGCCCGACGCGCAGCTCGCGCACATGAGGCCACCCGCCTGCGCGGAAAACGAGCTCACGGCCCCGTCGCCGCACATCACGCAGGAGTCGAGCACGGGGCGGTAGCCCAGGTGCGCGAGCACCTTGAAGGCGAAGGCGGCCACGACGAGGTCGAGGTGGACCTCGTCGACCGAGGCGTCACCCGCGCAGGCGAGGGCGCGCTCGCAGATGGCGTAGACGAAGGGGTCCTCCGAGTCCTCGTAGCTGCAGTAGCGGGCGAGCTCCGCGATGCTGCTCGCCGCGCACAGCCGCTCGTAGGTCGCGCCCGCCCCCAGCGGCGCGGACAGCAGCTCGGCCTGCGACACCACATCGAGGTTGCGCCCCCGGGCGAGCAGCAGGTCGGCCGTGCAGAACAGCTCGCACCGGGCGGCCAGACGGCTGCCGGGCTTGCGCGCGCCCTTGGCGACCGCGCGGACCTGCCGCCCGTCCTCCGAGAGCAGCGTGAGGATCAGGTCGGTCTCCTTGAGCTTCACCTTGTCCAGGACGACGGCGCGAACCCGGTAGGTGCGACTGCCCGCCACCGGATCACTCCTCGAACGCGTACCCCATGCGGCGGATCTCGACGGGGTCGTCGCGCCAGCCGGGCCTCACGCGCACGGCGAGCTCCAGGTACACCTTGCGGCCGAACAGCCGCTCGAGGTCGTGGCGGGCGTCGGTGCCGATGTGCTTGACCATCTCGCCGCGCTTCCCGATCAGGATGCCCTTCTGTCCCTCGCGCTCCACGAAGATGGTCGCGTGGACGCGCACGAGGCGGCTCGAGCGCTCGAAGGAGTCGCACAGGACGCCCACCGAGTGCGGGACCTCCTCCCGCGTGCGCAGCAGGACCTTCTCGCGCACGAACTCGGCGACGAGCGTCGCGTCGTCGGTGTCGGTGTCCATGCCGCGCGGGAACCAGCGCGGGCCCTCGGGGAGGTAGCGCGAGACGAGCTCGATGAACGGCTCGACGTTGAAGCCCTCGGTGGACGAGACCACGATCTCGTCGTCGAAGTCGACGAGCGCGCGGGCCGCCTCGAGCTGCTCGACCATGCGCGCCTGGTCGACCCGGTCGGCCTTGGTGAGGACGAGGATCTTCACCGCCGACGAGGCGCGCACGCGCTCGGCGACCCAGGCGTCGCCGCGCCCGATGGGGGCGGAGGCATCGATGAGCAGGGCGACCACGTCCACGTCGGAGAGCTCCGCGAGCGCGCTGCGGTTGAGCTCGCTGCCGAGGCCGTCCTTGGGCTTGTGGATCCCCGGGGTGTCGACGAAGACGAGCTGGTAGCCCTCGCGGTTCACCACGGCGCGCATGCGGCGGCGGGTGGTCTGGGCGACGGGCGAGGTGATGGCGACCTTCTCCCCCATGCAGGCGTTGAGCAGGGTGGACTTGCCGGCGTTGGGGCGCCCCACGAGCGCGACGAACCCGCTGCGGAACCCATCGGGGGTGTCGTCGGCCAAAAGACCGAGCTCGGCGCCGATGCCGCCGGCCTCGCCGGCCATGGCGTCGATCTCCTCGTCGGTCATGCCGGCGAAGGGATCGTGCTCCTCCATCTCGTCGATGCCGGGGTCCTCCCGGTCGGGGTCGGGGACCCGGACGGCGCCGGCATCCGTCGCGGGGGTGGCGGCACCGGGGCTCTCGAGGTCTTCCATGGGTTCCTCCTTGCAGGTCATGCGATGAGACCGAGCGCGCGGGCGAACACGATGACCCCGACGATCGCTGCGGTTATGGACAGGGTGTAGACGCTCGCCGCGGCGATGTCCTTCGCGCGCTTGGCGAGCGGGCGGAACTCGTCGGTGGCGAGGTCGACGACGGCCTCGATCGAGGTGTTCACGAGCTCGGCGAAGATGACGAGGCCGCAGCACAGGGCGACCAGGCACCAGCTCAAGAGGTCGATGCGCAAGACGATGCCCGCCGCGACCGCGCAGGCGCCGAGGGCGAGCATGACCTTGATGTTGCGCTCGGTGCGCACCGCGGTGACGAACCCCTCGATGGCGTAGCCGAACGAGCGCAGGAAGGACGGGTGGTCCCTATCGGATCCGGGGATCATGGCTCACCTCGCTCAGTCGTCGATGTGACGGGTCGTGGGGCCGATGCGCACGGCGTCGGGGTCCTCGCCGCGATCTTGGGCGAGCGCGCGCAGGATCTCGAGCTCGCGGTCCTCCATGGCGCGGGCCTCGTCATCCGCCATGTGGTCGTGGCCCAGAAGATGGAGCATGCCGTGGACGAGCATGAGCCGGCACTCCTCGGCGGGCGTGCACCCGAACCCTCCCGCCTGCGCGGAGATGACCTCGGGGGCGAGGATCACATCCCCCAGCTCGACCGGCTCGCCGTCGGGGACGTCGGCGTCGAAGGGGGACTCGCACTCGAAGGACAGCACGTCGGTCGGCGCGTCGATGTCGCGCCAGGCGCGGTTCAGCCCCTGCATCTCGTGCGCGTCGACGAACGAGACCGACACCTCGACGGGCCGCTCGACCCCCTCCGCGGCGAGCGTCGCGCGCACGGCCGCCTCGATCTCGGCGGGGCCGATGAGCGTGTCCAGCCCGGCGTCGTTACTGATGAGCACGGCCACGGCCGCCCCCTTCCCCCTTCGCGCGGGGCGCCGCCCCGTGCGCTTCCTCATATGCGTCGTAGGCCTCCACGATCCGGCCGACGAGCGCATGGCGCACGACGTCGGCGCGGTTCAGGTGGATGAACGCGATGTCGTCCACCCCGGCCAGGATCCCCTCGATATCGGTCAGCCCGCCGCGCCGGCCCGGCAGGTCGCGCTGGGTGGTGTCGCCGGTGATGATGAACTTCGAGTTGAAGCCCAGGCGGGTGAGGAACATCTTCATCTGCTCGGGCGTGGTGTTCTGCGCCTCGTCGAGCACCACCACGGCGTCGTTCAGCGTCCGCCCGCGCATGTAGGCGAGCGGGGCGATCTCGATGATGCCCTGTTCGACGAGGGCGTAGCCGCGCTCCATGTCCATCATGTCGAACAGCGCGTCGAACAGCGGGCGCACGTAGGGGTCGACCTTCTCCTGCAGCGTGCCGGGAAGGAACCCCAGGTTCTCCCCCGCCTCCACCACGGGGCGGGTGAGCACGATGCGCCCCACCTCGTGGCGCTTGAGCGCCGCGACGGCAATCGCCATGGCGAGGTAGGTCTTGCCGGTTCCCGCAGGGCCGAGGCAGAAGGTGACGGTGTTGGACCGGATGGCGTCGATGTAGCGCTTCTGGCCGAGCGTCTTGGGGCGGATGGCGTGCCCGCGGTAGGTGAGCAGGATGTCGTCGGTGAGCCCGGAGATGTCCGCCGACTCGGCGCGCAGGGCCTCGAGCGCGCGGAGCGCATCCGCGGCGCGGGGCTGCTCGCCGGCCGAGACCAGCTTGATCAGGTGCGTGAACAGGCGCGTGAGGAGCTCGACCTCGTCGGGCGTGCCCGAAAGCGAGATGGCGTCGCCGCGCACGACGACCGACGCGGTCGTTGCGCCCTCGACGGCGCGCAGGACGGCGTCGCCGGCGCCGGTGACGCGGGCGGGCTCGACGCCCTCGGGGATGGTCAGGCGAACTGCGGTCGTGTCCATGCTCCTCCTAGCCTAGCTGCCGCACGGCGCGGCCGCGCAGGGTCCCGTCGCCGTCGACACCCATGATAGCAACCTCGAGCAGGCTCCCGGCCGGCGCATCGCCCGCCCCCTCGACCGAGACCCGGTGGAAGGAGCCGAGCGTGCCGCGACCGGGGTACTCGATCACCGCGCGCTCGACGGTGCCCACGCGTGACGCGGCGTCCCGCAGCGCGCAGCGCTCGGCGAGCGCCCGCATGGCCGCGGACCGCTCCGCCATGACGCGGGGATCAACCTGGTCGGGCATCTCGGCGGCCGGCGTGCCGGGCCGCGCGCTGTAGCGGAACACGTGCAGGCGGGAGAAGCCGACGCGCTCGACGAAGGCGAGCGATTCGGCGAACTCCTCGTCCGTCTCCCCGGGGAAGCCCACGATCAGGTCCCCGGAGACGGCGACCTGGGGCAGCTCCCCGCGGATGCGCGCGACGAGGCGCTCGAACCCCGCCGCATCGTAGGGCCTGCCCATGCGGCGGAGCACCGAGCTCGACCCCGACTGGACCGGGAGGTGCAGGAAGGGGGCGACGCGCCCGGACGAGCGCGCGATGAGGCGCGCGAGCGAGGCGTCGGCGTCCATGGGCTCGACCGACGACAGCCTGAGCTGCAGGATGTCCGTGCGCCCGAGGATGGCCTCGATGAGCCCCGCGATGTCCGCGCGGCGCCCGCCCGGGGCCTCCCCGTCGTAGGCCCCCAGGTTGACGCCTGTGAGCACCGCCTCGGGGATGCCGGCGCGGCAGACGGCGGACACCTGCTCGACGACCTCGTCGACGGGGACGGAGCGCTCCGGCCCGCGGGCCTTCCACACGATGCAGTAGGTGCAGCGGTTGTTGCAGCCGTCCTGGACCTTCACCCCCACGCGGGAGCGCCCCGAGACGAAGCCCGACCGGCCGAAGGGCGCGGCGTCGGGATCAAGGCCGGCGAGGCGCGCGGCGAGCGCGGCGACCCGCGTCTTGTCCGGCTCGGCGCTGACGCGTTCGGAGAGGGCGGCGAGGGCGTCGGCATGGAGGCTCACGGCGCAGCCCGTGGCGACGACGCGCGGCGCGCGGGGGAGCCCCAGCGCATGGCGGACCGCCTTGCGGGTCTTGGCCTCGGCCTCCCCCGTGACGGCGCAGGTGTTGATGACCACGAGGTCGGCGTCCTGCTCCCCGGTGAGCTCGAAGCCGATGCGGAGGAGGTCCTCTGAGATGCGGTCGCTCTCCACGCGGTTGACGCGGCAACCGAGGTTCACGACGGAGGCGGTGGGCTTGGGCACGGGCGCTTACTCCAGGATGTCGTCGATGGCGTCGCGGATGCGGTCGCCCACGGTCTTGCGGGGGGCGTGGGACTCGCCCATCTCGGCGGCGAAGCGCTCGAGGGCCTCGCGGGCGGCGGGCGTCATGCGGCGCGGGACCGTCACCCGGGCGCGCGCCACGAGCCTGCCGCGCGAACCGCCGCCGCCCGCACGGGGCATGCCGCGGCCCTCGACGGTGAGGGCGTCGCCGTACTGGGTGCCCGCGGGCACCTCGACCTCGATGCGCTCGTCGGGCAGGATCCCCTCGACCTCGACGGTGCAGCCGAGCGCGGCGCCGGCCATGGGGACGTCCACCTCGCAGTACAGGTCGTCGCCCGAGCGCTGGAAGCGGTCGTGCTCCGCCACCTGGACGGTGACGATCAGGTCCCCGGTCGACGCGCCGCGCAGGCCGGCCTCGCCGTAGCCGCGCACGCGCAGTTGGCGGCCGGTCGCGATGCCGGCGGGCACCTCGATGTCGATCTTCTCGTGGGTGGGCGTGCGGCCCTGCCCGGCGCACATGTCGCAGGGATGGTCGATGACCGTCCCCTCTCCGTGGCACTCGGGGCACGGGGAGCTGGACTGGACCTGGCCGAAGATGGAGCGCTGGACGGTCGTGACGAACCCCGTGCCGTGGCAGCGCGGGCAGGTCTTCTCGCTCGCCCCGTCCGCCGCACCGGTGCCGTGGCAGTCCTCGCAGGTGGCGAGGCGGTCGTAGCTGATGGTCTTGGTGCAGCCGCGCGCCGCCTCCTCCAGGCTCACCGTGAGGGTCACGGCCATGTCGCGCCCGTTCTTGCGGCGCGAGCCCGCGCGGGCGGACGAGGACGGACCGCCGCCGAAGAAGGACGAGAAGATGTCGTCCATGCCCATGCCGCCGAAGATGTCGGAGAAGTCCACGTAGCCGGAGCCCATGCCGGGCCCCTCGGCGGTGCCGTACCGGTCGTAGTTGGCGCGCTTCTGATCGTCGGAGAGCACGGAGTAGGCCTCGTTGACCTCCTTGAACTTCTCCTCGGCGTCCGGGTCGTCGGAGACATCCGGGTGCACCTCGCGCGCCTTCTTCAGGAACGCGCGCTTGATCGTGCGCTGGTCGGCGTCGCGGTCGACGCCCAGCACCTCGTAGTAATCCCTCTTATCCGACACGAGAACAGTCCCTCCCGACGATCATCCGTATAACGCAGCGAGCTATGGGGCCGAACGCGGCCCTGCGAAGATATACCCAACTCCCCCGGCGCGCAATCCCCGAGATCCGCACCCGCACGCGGGCGCGGGGACGGCGGGTTGCCGCGGCGCGGTGCGGACGGGGCGCTAGTAGGAGAACGGCCCCATGAACATGCCGCGCGAGCACGACGCGAAGCTCACGGAGACGAACGCGAGCAGAAGGCCGTTCACGCAGCCGCTCACGACCTGGGCGAGCCCGCGCTTCCACCAGGTCGCGCCACGGCCCCTCAGATCGGAGCGGACGATCATGGACAGGCCGATCGCGAACGGGATGAGGCACAGGAAGGCGAACATGGACATCGTCCCGGAGGCGGCCGAGAAGACGAGGAACGGCAGCATGAAGCCCACGAGGTAGAAGCCGGTGCTCGCCGGGCCCTCCAGGCGCTCGGCGGCGACGCGCGCCCGGCCCACCAGGTCGCCCCCGGCGGCGCCGTTGGTGCCGGCGTGCCCCATCGACTTCACGCGGACGGTGTCCCCGTCGTGCGTTCCGGCCGGGAACTCCACCACGGCCTCGGTGACCACCGGGGTGCGGCCCGACCCGCCGCAGTCGGGGCAGGGGTCGGAGATGACGCGGCCGGAGCCGCCGCACTCGGGGCAGACGGTCTGGAAGGTGCCCGCGCCGAACAGGAACGACAGGTCGACCTCGACCGCGCCGGTGCCGCCGCACGAGGGGCAGGTGTGGGCCGACTCGCTCGAGACCGAGCCCGTGCCGTGGCAGCGGTCGCAGGGCTCGTAGCGGCGGTACTTGACCGCCCGCCGCGCCCCGGAGCGCGCCTGCTCGGCGGTGAGGTCGATATCGACCACGACGTCGGCGCCGGTCTCCGGGTTGAAGGCCGAGCCGCTCCGCCGGCGCTGGGCGTACCCCCCGAAGGGGAAGCCGCCGCCGAAGGGGTCGCCCCCCGCGTACCCGCCGCCGTACCCGCCCCCGTAGGGAGAGGCGGACGGGGCGGCCCCGGCGAAGGGGTTGCCGGAGCGCATGGCGTCGTAGCGGGCGCGCTTCTGCTCGTCGGAGAGGACCGCGTAGGCCTCGGAGACCTCCTTGAAGCGCTCCTCGGCGTCCGGCGCCTTGTTGACGTCGGGGTGGAGCTTGCGCGCCTTCTGCTGGAAGGCCTTCTGGATCTCCTTGGCCGAGGCGTCCTTGGAGACGCCCAGGATCGCGTAGTAGTCCTTCTCGTTCATCGTAGCCATGTGGCGGGGTACCTCCCGGAAGCGGTGCAGTCGCCCTATTGTACCGAACCGGCGCGACCTTATGCGCGCCCCACGATACCTGCATCTTCCCGATGTTCCGCGGGCGCGGCGCAGGGGGTCGCATTATGCGGCGCCGCACCGCCCCGCAGCCGCGGGCGGATCGCGCCGTCAGTCGACCGAGGCCAGGTCCCACATGATCGAGAAGAGCTCGTTGCCCTGGAGCCATCCCCGCTCGGTGGGGGCGAGCCGGCGCCCGCGGCCCTCCTCCCGCCACGCGGCGAGCCCGCGGTCGAGCGCCCGGCGCACCGCGGCCTCGACGGGGGCCGCGCCCAGGACGTCCGCGGCACGCGCGAGCAGCCCCTCGTCCACGCCGCGCGTCATGCGCATGCCGAGCATCAGGTCCTCGGCCGCCGCCTCCGCGGCGTCGAGCTCCTCGACCTCGTATCCCGGCCCGTCCCCGGCAGGCGCCGGCGGGAGGGGGAACCCGTCGCCGAGCTGCACGAACCGCAGCCTCGATGCGCGCGCGCCCGCCGCGGGCAGCCCCAGGGCCCCGCGCAGCGACCGGTACGCGTCGGCGTCGAACATGCTGGCTGCGGAACGACCGAGCCCCAGATACGGGACGCCCGTCCAGTAGGCGATGTTGTGGCGGCACTCCTTGCCCGGCAGCGCGTAGCTCGCCACCTCGTAGGGCGCGAGCCCGGCCGCGCCGAGGACCCGGCGGGCCTCCTCCATGCACCATGCCTGGAGGTCCTCATCCGGCTCGGGGAGCGCGCCGGCGGCGACCCTGCGCGCGAAGGGGGTGCCCTCCTCGATGGTCAGAGGGTACACCGAGACATGCCCCGCCCCCGCCTCGACCGCCGCCTCGAGGGTGGCCCGCCAGCTGTCAGGCGTCTGATGCGGGATCCCGCACATCAGGTCGATCGACGCGTCGAGCCCCGCTGCGCGCACGGCGTCGAGCGCGTCGAGCGCGCGGGAGGACGAATGCAGGCGCCCGAGGGCGCGCAGCTCGCGGTCGTCGAGGCTCTGGACGCCGAGCGACACGCGCGTCGCCCCGGCGGCGGCGAGGGCGCCCGCGAGCCCGTCCCCCATCGACTCGGGGTTCGCCTCGCAGGTGAGCTCGACGAGGCGCGGGCAGCAGGCGCGCACGAGCCGGACGATGCCCGGCAGGCGGTCGCCCAAAAGCGAGGGGGTGCCCCCGCCCAGGTACGCGGTGCGGCAGCCCGCGAGGGCGCCGCGCTCGCCCAAGGCGCGCAGGCAGCCGGAGAGCTGCGCGGCGTAGCGGTCGAGCGCCGCGGCGTCGCGGCAGGAGCGGGAGTCGAAGTCGCAGTACAGGCACTTCGACGCGCAGTACGGGACGTGTATGTAGAGGGCCTCGGGCGCCATGGGGCACCACCTCCGATCGCGGGTTCACGCCGGCCGCCGCCCTGCCGACCGCGCGTCCGGCGGGCAGTCGGCGGGGCGGGCGAGACCGCCGGGGGCGCGCCGCCGCCCGGCGGGAGGGGCATCTCAGCCCATAGGGGCGGGCGGGACGGGCTCGCCTGCGGCGAGCGCGCGGTCGCAGGCCTCGACGTCGGCTTCGATCTCGTCCACGAGGGCGCGGAAGTCCTCGTAGGAATCGCATCTCACCACGCGCCCGCGCCAGGCGGCGGCGTGCGGCATGCCCTTCAGGTACCAGGTGGCGTACGTGCGCGCCCGGGCCATGGCGCGCGGGACCAGCCGATGGGTGAGCGCCAGGTGCTCGCGCAGCGCGTCGAGCCGCTCGCGGTGGCCGCGCGGCGGGACCGGGCGCCCCTCGAGGGCGAGGGCGCGGGCGTCCTCGAACACCCAGGGGTTGCCGTACGTCCCGCGGGCGATGAAGACGGCGCTCGCCGCCGTCCGCTCGAGCATGCGCACCGCGTCCTCGGCGGAGAAGACGTCGCCCGACCCGACCACCGGGACGCCCACGCGCGCGGCGACCTCGTCGATCACCGTCCAGTCCGCGGACCCCGTGTAGAGCTGCTTGGCGGTGCGCCCGTGCACGGCGACCGCGGCGACCCCCGCGTCCTCGAGCGCCGCGGCGAAATCCGGCGCGACCCGCTCGCCCGCGGCGAACCCGATGCGGATCTTGGCCGTCACGGGCACATGCGCCCGGCCGACCGCGGCCCGCACGATGCGCGCGGCGAGCGCGGGGTCGTTCATCAGGGCGGAGCCCTCGCCCTTGGTGACGACCTTGCGCGCGGGGCACGCCATGTTGATGTCGATCAGCGCCAGGCGGTCGCCCACCCGCTCCTCGACCGCCTCGACGGCGCCCGCGAACTGCTCCGGCTTGCTGCCGAACAGCTGCACGGCGATATCGGGCTCCTCGTCGGCGGGAAGGACGAGCTCCCAGGTCCGCTCGCTCGCATAGGCGAGCCCGGCCACGCTCACCATCTCGCTGTAGGCGAGCTCGGCGCCGTGACGGCGCATCATGATGCGGTAGGCGGCATCGGTCACGCCCGCCATGGGCGCCATGAGAAAGGGCTGCCGGGCGTAGCGCGCCCGCAGCGCATCCGAATGGGACATGGGACTCCTTACCCCCGATGTGCAGGCCGGACCGGGCATACGGGGCCGCCCCGCGGTCGGGGCGCGCACCCGCGTGCGGGCACGCGCCGCTCCGGGCGGCCCGGCGCGCTATTCGTCCACCTTGAGGATGGCCAGGAAGGCCTCCTGGGGCACCTCGACCGTGCCGATGGCCTTCATGCGCTTCTTGCCCTCCTTCTGCTTCTCGAGCAGCTTGCGCTTGCGCGAGATGTCGCCGCCGTAGCACTTGGCGAGCACGTCCTTGCGGACGGCCTTCACGGTGGAGCGCGCGATGATCTTGTTGCCGATCGCACCCTGGATGGGGACCTCGAACTGCTGGCGCGGGATGATCTCCTTCAGCTTGTCGCACAGGCCGCGCGCCAGCGCGTAGGCCTTGTCCTTGTGGACGATGAACGACAGCGCGTCGACGTCGTCGCCGGACAGCAGGATATCGAGCTTCACGAGCTCACTCGGGCGGTAGTCCGAGAACTCGTAATCGAGGCTCGCGTAGCCCTTGGTACGGCTCTTGAGCTGGTCGAAGAAGTCCAAGATGAGCTCGGCGAGCGGCACGTCGAAGCGCATCTCGACCGATTTCCCGGAGAGGTGGACCATGTCGGTCATGATGCCGCGGTGCTCGATGGCGAGCTGCATGACCGCGCCGGTGTAATCCGGCGGGACGATGACCTTCGCGGCGAGGTAGGGCTCCTCGATCCGCTCGATGCGCGTGACGTCCGGGAGGTCCTGCGGGCTGCGGACCTCGACCATGGTCCCGTCGGTCTTGTAGACGTGGTAGTCGACGCTCGGGCTCGTGGCGATCAGCGCGAGGCCGAACTCGCGCTCGAGGCGCTCCTTGACGACCTCCATGTGGAGCAGGCCGAGGAAGCCGACGCGGAACCCGAAGCCGAGGGCCACCGAGGTCTCGGGGCTCCAGGTGAGCGAGGGGTCGTTCACGTGGAGCTTCTCGAGCGCGTCGCGCAGGTTCTCGTAGTCCTTGTTGTCGATGGGGAAGATGCCGGTGTAGACCATGGGCTTGGCCTCGCGGTAGCCCGGGCAGGGCTCGGCGCAGGGGCGGTCGCGGTAGGTCAGGGTGTCGCCGACGCGCACGGCCTCGGGGTCCTTGAGGCCCGTGACCACGAAGCCGACCTCGCCCACCGACAGCTCGTCGACCAGGGTCTCGGCGGGGCGCTTCACGCCCACGCCGTCGACGAGGAAGTCCTCGCCGCCCGCCATCATATGCAGCTGGTCGCCGCGGCGGATGCGCCCGTCGAAGACGCGGACCGTGGCCACCACGCCGCGGTACTCGTCGAAGTACGAGTCGAGGATCAGCGCCTTGAGCGGCGCGTCGGCATCGCCGCTCGGCGGGGAGACCAGAAAGACGATGGCCTCGAGCAGGTCGTGGATGCCCTCGCCGGTCTTGCCGGACACGCACACCGCGTCGTCGGCGGGGATGGCGAGCTCGTCCTCGATCTCCAGCTTGACCTCGTCGGGATGCGCGGAGGGGAGGTCGATCTTGTTGATGGCGGGCACGATGTCGAGGTTCGCGTTCATGGCGAGGTTCGCGTTGGAGACCGTCTGCGCCTCGACGCCCTGCGTGGCGTCGACGACGAGCACGGCGCCCTCGCAGGCCGCCAGCGAGCGGGAGACCTCGTAGGTGAAGTCCACGTGCCCCGGCGTGTCGATGAGGTTGAACTGGTAGGTCTCCCCGTCGTCGGCCGTGTAGGCGACGCGCACCGCGTTGCTCTTGATGGTGATGCCGCGCTCGCGCTCGATGTCCATCGAGTCGAGCAGCTGCGACTCCATATCGCGCTCGGCCACGGTGTGGGTGAGCTCGAGGATGCGGTCGGAGATGGTCGACTTGCCATGGTCGATGTGGGCGACGATGGAGAAGTTCCTGATGTGGGAGATGCTCTGTGTATCCATGCGCCCCATGATACCCGATACCCCCTGCCGACCGCGACCGCGCGGTCGTGCACATCTCGTGAGCAACACGCCTAATCCATAGCATTTGCGCTTTCCTGACCTGCGGGTGCGTGCTATACTCCACAAGTTGTGACCTCACCGTGTCTCAGAGGCCGGATAAGTTATAACTTATCAAGCATCGAAAGGAACTCCGCAAGTGGCAAACATCAAGTCTCAGAAGAAGCGCATCCGCACCGCCGAGATCGCCCGCGTCCGCAACAAGGCGGTCCGCTCCGAGCTCAAGACGCTGATCAAGCACGTCCGCGCCGCCGTCGAGGCCGGCGACAAGGCCGCTGCCTCCGCCGCCGCCACGCGCGCCTGCCGCGCGCTCGACAAGGCCGTGGCCAAGGGCGTCATCCACAAGAACCAGGCCGCCAACCGCAAGTCCGGCGTGCAGCACCTGGTCAACACCATGGAGTAGCGCTCGCTTCTGCGAACTGCTTTGTCGAGCCCCGCTTCCCCTTTGAACTGCGTCCCAAAACCTGGACGCGTTAAATCATAGCCGCTAGGCAGCCTTCCGAAGGGCCTGCTCCCGGAACTCCACCGGGGTCAGGCCCTTCAGCTTCACCTGGCGCCTTCTCGTGTTCCAGTGGATGATGTACTCCTCGAGGTCGCGCTTGAACGACTCGAAGTCGTCCCAGTCGCGCCCGCGGAGGAACTCGTCCTTGATGTGGCCGAAGACCTGCTCGGTGGCTCCGTTGTCGATGCAGTTGCCCTTGCGCGACATGCTCTGGGTGACGCCCATGCCGCGCAGCCTCCCCGTGAAGGACGGGTGCTGGTACTGCCACCCCATGTCCATCTGCATGACCGGCGCAGCGCCCTCGGGCATGGCGGCCTCGAGCATGTCCAGCATCTCCCCCTGCTGGGCGAGGTCCGGGTGCAGGGATATGGAGTGCGCCACTATCTCCTTGCTGCCGAAGTCGTAGACCGGCGCGAGGTAGGCCTTGCCGAAGGAGAGCCTGAACTCCGTGACGTCGGTGCCCATCTTCTGCCACGGGCCGTCGGCGGCGAAGTCCCGGCCGAGCACGTTCTCGAAGGTATCGCCGACCTCCCCCCTGTACGAGCTGTACCTGTGGTGGTCGGTCTCGCGCCTGATCCCGCAGCGCAGCCCCATCTCGCGCATCATCTTGAGCACCGTCTTGTCGGCTATCCTCGCGCCGTCCACGGCGCGCAGCTCCATCGCTATCTGCCGGTGGCCCACGCCGTTGGGGAGCCTGCCGAATATCTCGGCGACCCTCGGCCGGAGCTCCGGCCTGGTCGGCTTCTTCGGGTGCGCGAGCGCGTAGTAGTAGCTCGACCTGGCGAGCCCGGCGGCCCCCAGCAGGTCGGCGAGGTCGTGTCCCTGCCCTGAAAGCTCGGCGACCGCTAGGGCCTTCTCCCGGCTCGGGAGCGCAGCTCCGCCTTCAGGGCTATCGATTTTTTTAGGTACGCCACCTCGGCCTCGAGCCGCCTGACCTCGCGCTCGAGCTCCTGCTCGCGGGTCATCGGCGCTGCCCCGGCGCCCGACCCCCTCGGCCTGCCCTTCGGCCTGGGCCTGAGCGCCTCGGCCCCGCCCTCGCGGTAGAGGCGACACCACTGCTTCAGCGGCGAGAGGCTCGCTATCCCGTAGCGCGCCATCGCCTCGGCCTTGGCCATGCCGCCGTCGACCACGGCGCTGGCCGCGGCGACCTTGGTCTCAAAGCCGTATCTAGCGTGCGTCTTGCCCATGTTCAGCAGGCCGTCCCTCCCCACGGACCGGTACGTCTGCTGCCATTTTCTCACGGCCTCCTCCGGAATCCCGAGGACCTTGGCAACAGATCCCCGCCCCCGCCCCTCCGCGAACATATCGGCGGCGAGCTCCCTGAGCTTGCGGTCGTGCCTGCACCGCAGGTCGACGTGCATGGAAAGCCTCCCATCTCTCGGACTTCTATTTCCATGTCCAAGAAATGGGAGGCAGTTCACTTCGGAAGCGGGGCTTTTTTCATGCCGATGCCGCGGTCGGGGTGCGGCCGGGCGGTCCCCGTCGGATCCGAGCCGAGGGGCCCCGGCGCCGCGATCGGGGCGCTGCCGGTCAGCCGCGGGCGGGGCGCCGGCATAGGGAGATGACCCACATGCGCAGGGCGAGCGCCGAGTCCCGCGAGCCCTTGAGGGCGAGCTCCACCTCGGCGGCGCCCGAGAGGCCCTCCAGGAGGTCCTCCATGCGCCAGCGGCGCGCCCAACCCAGATGGTTCTTCACCTGCCATCCCTGCAGCCCCAAGGTGGAGGCGAGCTCGCGCCCCGCGCCGCGGGCGTCGAGCGCCTTGGCGACGATGAGCTCGCGCAGCCTCCCCACGAGCAGGGAGTAGAGCCGCACCTCGCTGCGGTCCGGCTGCAGCGCCAAAAGCTCGAGGGCTCGCGGGAGGTCGCGCGCGGAGACGGCGTTCAGGAAGTCCCACGGCTTCACCTCGGCCGTCCGCATCACGAGGCGCTCGACGTCGGCCACCGTGATCTCGGGCCCCTCGACCATCTGCGCCAGGCGCGCGAGCTCGTTGTCGAGCATGCGGGACGCCTCGCCCGCACGGCTCACGAGCTCCTCGGCCGCAGGCAGCCCCATCGCCTTGCCGTGCGCGCGCGCCATCGCGACCACCTGCTTGGGCATCTCCCATGCCTTCTTGGGCGCGCAGTCCACCACGGCCTTCGCACCGATCTTCGCCACCGCCTTGTACAGGCGCGTGTTCTTGGCGAGCGAGGACGCCACGATCAGGCAGACCGTCGAGGGCGCCGGGTCGGCCAGGTAGGAGACGATCGGCTCGCTCACGGCTTTGGGCAGCTTGTCGCAGCCGTTCAGGATCACGAGCCGGAAGGGGGCGCCCATGGGGAAGGTGTTCAGGGAGGCGACGATGTCGTCGATGGCGGGGTCGCGGGTCATATCGCGCTCGTCGAGGTTGAACGCCGCCATGCCGCTCTCATCGAGCCGCGCCTTCATGCGCTCCACGGCGCGCGAGCGCTTGTACTCGTCGGCGCCCACGATCAGGTAGGCGGGCAGCAGTGCGGTCTCGGCCATCGCGCGGACCCTCCTTCGCTTCGTCTTGCAGGCCCCTATTCTACCCCGCCCCGCGCCCGGCCGACACGCCGACGCCGGCCTCGGCGGGGGCGAGCTCCACGTCGCCGGCATCGATCGTGCACAGGAAGCGCGCGCCGCAGGCGGCCACCGCCTGCGTGCAGGCGGGCGCGGGATGCCCGTAGGCGTTGCCCTCCCCCGCGCTCGCGACGGCGACCTCGGGGCCGAGCACCGAGAGCACGGAGGCGTCCACCGAGGCGGCCGAGCCGTGGTGCCCGAGCTTGAGCACGTCGATATCGCCCACCTCGGGTGCGAAGCGCTCGGCCTCGGGGGCCTCGGCGTCGCCGGTCAGCAGCACGGACAGCGCACGGCCCCCGTCGCGGTAGCGCACGTCCAGGACGAGGGACTCGGCGTTCTCCTCCCCTGCCACCGGGGCGCGCGGCCACACCACCCGGCAGGAGAAGCCCCCGACCGCCAGGCGGTCGCCGTACCCGAGCTCGGAGATCTCGCAGGGCAGCGCCTGCAGGAGCTCCGGCGGCGCGGACCCGGCGGCGCCGCGCGCGACGTAGAGCGCCCCGACGTCGACCGCCGCGAGCAGGTCGGGAAGGCCTCCCCAATGGTCGGCGTCCCAGTGGGTGACGACCACCGCGTCGAGGCGGTAGACGCGGTTGCGCGCGAGGGCGTCGACCACCCGCTCGTCGACCCCGGCGTCCACGAGCAGCGAGGAGGCGCCGTCGCGCACCAGGATGGAGTCCGCCTGGCCGACGTCCATCACCGTCACGCGGGGCGGGGCGGCGAGCGTCCAGTACCCGACCCACCCCGCCCCCGCGGCGACCAGGGCGCCGGCGAGCGCCGAGACCGCGCGCGGGCTCCAAGGCCGCCAGGCGAGGAACACGGCGAGCGCGGGCAGGTAGAGCGCCGCCGCGGCGCCGGCCGCGGACGCGGAGAAGGGGATCGAGGCGTACGGCAGGTCGGCCAGGACCGTGGCGGCGAAGACCGACAGCTGCGCGAGCGCCTCGGGGACCGCGAGCAGGCAGGACAGCGCCGGGACCGCGGCGGCCGCAGGGGCGGTCGCGAGCCCGCAGACGAGCATCGCGCTCATGAGCGGCCCGCAGACGAGGTTGGCGAGCGGCGCCACGAGCGAGAGCGTGCCGAAGGCGGGCAGGGTGAGCGGCAGCGTCGCCCATTGGGCGGCCAGGGTGAGGGAGAGCGCCTCGGACACGCCGTGCGGGATACCCGTCCGCGCCAGCAGGAATGACAGGTAGCGACCGAACACCGCGATGAACAGGACGCTTGCCGCCGAGAGCTGGAACCCGAGGTCGAACACCGCGCCCGGGTCGATGGCGGCGAACCCCGCGCAGGTGAGCGCGAGCGCCGAGAGGCTGTGGGCGCGCCGGCCGCCCGCCCCGGCGGCGAGCCCCATGCATGCCATGGCCGCCGAACGGACGGCGGAGGGGGTGCAGCCGCAGAAGACGACGTAGGCCGTCATGGCGGCGGCGAGCCCGGCGTTGCGCGCGCCGACGGGGGCACGCGCCCGCTGCAGGACCCGCTGCAGGAGGGCCGCCACGAGCACGAGATGGCCGCCGGACACGGCGACGAGATGCGAGAGCCCCGCGGCGGCGAAGTCGTCCGCCGCCGCGGTCCCGTCGAGCGCGGAGTCGTCCCCGCAGACCGCCCCGGCGATCAGCGCCCGGGCGGGCGAGCGCCGCGGCTCGATGGCCGCAAGGACCCCGGAGCGCAGCGCTCCGAGCGGATCGGGCGCCCGCGACGGGGGGCGCTCGAGGACGCGGACGACCGTCAGCTGCGCCACCTCCCCGCGCATGAGGCGCGAGCGGGCCCACGTGCTGCCGTCGAGCGCCTTCGCGCGGCCGACCGCGCGCAGGACCTCGCCCCG
>NZ_JAQECM010000025.1:0-4908 GCF_027669965.1 Candidatus Collinsella stercoripullorum
CCTCTCGGAGGGCGCGGCGCGGCTCGCCGACGCCTGCGCGGGCCTCGACGGGAAGGTGCTCGAGCAGCTGCAGCGCCAGATCGACGAGAAGCTCGGCGCGGGCTTCACGCCGCACTCCTTCGTCGACCCCGCCAACACAGAGGTCGGGCGCGTCCAGTTCACCTACGTGGTCGACGGCGTGAGCGAGCCCGAGGCGCCCGCGGCGCCCGAGCGGCAGCCCGCCCAGGAGTCCTTCCTCGACCGCCTGCTCGCCGTCTTCAGGTAGCGCATCGGCGCCCGCCCTCCCCTGCGGTGCCGATGCGGCGGGGCTTCGGCGCGCGGAGGCGGCGGCGCCCGTGCCCGGGCGCGCATACGGAGAAGTTCTGCAGCGCGCGCCCGGGCGGTATACTCAGGTTCGAAACCGCTCGATACCTGCAGAAAGAACGATATGAACGACGATGTGGAACGCCTTGCCGCACCGCGGCGCCCCGAGCTGCTCGCCCCCGCCGGCGGCCCCGAGCCCTTCGCCGCGGCACTCGCCGCGGGGGCGGACGCGATCTACTGCGGCATGGGCTCCTTCAACGCCCGCCGCAAGGCGGAGAACTTCACCGACGGGACCTTCTCCGACGCATGCCGCGCCGCCCATCTCGCCGGGGCGCGCGTCTACGTGACGGTGAACGTCGTCATCAAGGACACCGAGATGGCCGACGCCCTCGAGCTGATGCGCCGGTGCGCGCGGCTCGGCGCCGACGCCTTCATCATCCAGGACTGGGGTCTGTTCTTCGAGGCGCGCCGCCTCATGCCCGAGCTCGAGCTCCACGTGTCCACGCAGGCGAACGTCCACGACCTGCGCGGCGCCCGGTGGTGCCGTGAAGCCGGCGCCGACCGCGTGACCCTCTCCCGCGAGCTCTCCGTCCCCGAGATCGCCCGCATCGCGCAGGCGGGCATAGACCTCGAGGTCTTCGCCCACGGCTCCATCTGCTTCTCCTATTCGGGGCTGTGCCTGCTGTCGAGCTTCGCCTGCTCCGGCCGCTCGGCCAACCGCGGCATGTGCGCCCAGCCCTGCCGCCTGCCCTACGAGCTGCTCGACGCCGACGGCTCCCCCATCCCGCTCGCGGGCCGCGACCGCGCGCTCTGCCCGCGCGACAACTGCACCGCCGACATGCTGCCCGCGCTCCTCGAGGCCGGGGCCGGGGCGCTCAAGCTCGAGGGGCGCATGAAGGCGCCCGATTACGTGCACTCCGTGACGCGCGCCTACCGCGAGGCGCTCGACGACGCGCTGTCCGGCCGGCGCGCGGGCGACGACGAGCTCGCCGACCGCGCGCGCCGCCTCAAGCGCTGCTTCAACCGCGACTTCACGAGCGCCTACCAGCACGGGACCTCGGGCGACGAGATGATGAGCTACGAGCGCTCCAACAACCGGGGCCAGGTCGTGGGCGAGGTGCTCGGCAGCCGCCCGGCCCGCCGCGACACGCGCGGGCTGCACCCCGACGACCGCCGCGTGCGCGCCGCGGTCGTCCGCATCGGGCTCGACGAGCCGGTGGGTGCCGGCGACCTGCTCGAGCTGCGCCATGCCGGCGAGCCCGACCGCTTCCTCACCGTCATCGCCCCCGCCGACGCGCGCGCCGGCTCCGTCATCGAGTGCCGGGCCGCCCGCGCCATGCCCGCCGGCGCGACCGTCCGCCTCATCCGCAGCCAGGCGGCGCTCGACGAGGCGGAGGCGGCCCTGCACCGCGAGGTCCCGCGGCGGCGCGCGGTCGACGTGCGCGTGCGGGCGCGCATCGGGGAGCCGTTCGCGGTCGAGCTCTCCTGCGCCGACGACCCCGCGCTGACCGCGCGCGCGGAGGGCTTCGCGGTGGAGCCCGCGCGCACGCGCCCCGTCACGCGCGACGACCTCGTCGAGCACGTCGGCCGCATGGGGGGATCCCCGTTCACGGCCGCGTCCTTCGAGGTCGAGCTGGACGAGGGCTGCGGCATGGGCTTCTCGGCCGTCCACCGGGTGCGCGCCGAGGCGTGCGCCGCGCTCGAGGACGCCCTGCTTCGCGGCTACCGCGCCCGCTCGGAGCGCCTCGCCGCCCTGCCGGCGTTCGAGGGCACCGCCCTGACCGCGGACACGGACCCCCGCCCCGCGCGCGAAGCGGAGGCGCCCAAGCTCTGCGCCGTCGTCGCCGACCCGCAGGCGGCGGATGCGGCGCGCGGGGCGGGCGCGACGCGCATCTACATGGCGGTCGACGCGCTCGCCGCCGCGGGCATGGGCCCGGATGACGCGGCCGGGGCGGGCATCGTCCCCGTCCTCGACGAGGTGAGCCGCGAGGCGGACCTCGCACGCCTGGACCCCTGGGTGCGCGCGGGCGCCCCCGTGGCCGTGGGGACCGTCTCCGAGCTCGCGCTCGCCGCCGGGCTCGGGGCCCGGGCGGAGGTCCGCAGCTGCCTCCCCGTGCACAACGTCGCCTGCATCCGCGCCCTCGAGCGGCACGGCGCGCACGGGTTCTGGCTCTCCCCCGAGCTCACGCTCGACGAGGTCGAGCGCATCGCGCCGCACGCGGCGACGCCGCTGGGCATGGTCGTGTCCGGGCGGCCCCGCGTGATGACGAGCGAGCACTGCATCCTCCAGGTGGCCGGCGCCTGCATCCACGACTGCCCGCGCTGCCGCCTGCGGGAGCGCTCCCTCTCCCTGCGCAACATCGACGGGCGCGTCCTCCCCGTCCGCACCGACGTCCACGGCCGCTCGCGCCTCTACGCCGACCGCCCGCTCGACCTCGCCCCCCAGGCGGGCCGCCTGCTCGCCGCGGGCGTCACCCGCTTCGCCGTCGACGGGACCCTGCTTCCCGCCGACGAGGTCGCCGGGCTCGTCGCCCGCATGCGCCGCGCCCTCGACGCGGCCCTGGCCGGGCGCAGGCCGCCGGCGCGGCTCGCCGGCGCGCAGGCGGGCTGCCTGTTCGTCGGGGTGGACTGACATGGGCGCCCCCGCTGGCGGCGGGGCCGCCGACGCGCCCCGGATCCTGCTGGAGACCGACCGCCTCGTCGCCGTGGACAAGCCCGCCGGCATCATCGTCCACGGCGACGGCACGGGAACCCGCAACCTCACCGACCTGCTCCGCGCCCGGATCGCCGAACGGGGAGGCGACGGGTCCGCGCGCGCCGGGGAGCTGCAGCCCCTGCAGCGGCTCGACCGCGACACCTCGGGCATCGTGCTGTTCTCCGCCACCAAGGCGACCCAGCCCGCCTACGACCGGCTCATCGCCGAGCACCGCATGGAGAAGACCTACCTCGCCATCGCCTGCGGCGTCCCCGCCTGGGACGAGCGCACCCTCACCTGGCCCATCTGCCGCGACCGCCACGACGCGCGGCGCATGAGGACGGGGCGCGCCGGCAAGCCCGCCGTCACCCATGTCCGCGTGCTCGACGCGCGGCGCAGCCCCCAGGGCCCGCTCGCCCTGCTCGAGGTCCGCATCGAGACGGGCCGCAAGCACCAGATCCGCGTGCACCTCGCCCGGGCCGGCCTGCCGATCGCCGGGGACGCGCTCTACGGGAGGGCGGACGGCGCCGGCCTCATGCTGCATGCGGCGCGCCTCTCCTTCGCCGACCCCGTCGACGGGGCCGCGATCGACATCGCCTCCCCCGCGCCCGAGCGCATGCGGGCCCTGTTCCCCCGGACCCTGCGCGCGCGGTAGCCGGGCGCCGCCCCGCCGCCGCGCCGCGGCGCAGCCCCGCAGCCCGTCGCCCGCCGCGGCGGGCGCATCACCAGGGCTGGGCGCTCACCTCGATGCTCGCGTACGGCGGCGCATCGAACAGCGGCACCTCGAAGGGGACGGTCCCGCCCTCCGCCGGGAGGTCCGTGAACCCCGAGTCCCCGTACACGATCGCCCCCTGCTCGTCGCGCAGGATCACGCTGACCAGCACCATCGAGTACTCCCAAGGGGTCGGACCGCTCCCGGCGTCGGCCAGCCTCAGCTCCCCGACCGCCTTGAGGCTCCCGTACCCGTCGTCCACCGCCCGCACGTCCGTCGCCTCGAACCGCGCCGCCGAGCCCTGCGCGCCCGACAGCTGGTAGCCGGCGGGCTCGACGGCCTCGAACTCGACCGTGCTCACCGCGGAGCCGTCCCCGGCGATCCCGCCGTAGGACAGGGTCTCCCCCGGCATGATGGAGACCAGCGCCATCGTGGAGGTGAAGACGACCGACCCCTCCCCGTCGCGCCCCGTGATCCGGAACTCCGGGAAGTCGATGCGCGTCCGCCCCCCGTCGTTCGCGAGGCTGATGCCGTAGTGGATGTAGCCCCCGGAATCCGCCGTCCAACCGGACTCAGCCACGCGCAGGACGGGAGCCTCCGCGGGGGAGGCGGGCGACGCGTCGGCAGACGACCCGTCGGGGAGCGCTCCCTCCCCTGCGGTCGACCCCGTCCCCGCGGGCGCCTCCGCCTCCGAGGAGGCCGGGGACGACGGGTCCCCGCCCTGCCCCCGCAGGGCGTCGGACGCGGGCCCCAGGAGCGCGAAGGCGAGCCCCGCGGCGGCGACGCCCAGAACGGCGGCGAGCGTCGCGACGGGCAGGAGGCCCGATACGGACCGGCGCGCATCGGGCCGGGCCCCGGGTTCGGGCACCGCCCCGTCCCGGGCGCCGCCGGCCGGCGCGTCGCCCGTGACGCCTCCCGACGGCTCCGGGAAGGCGCATGCGCCGTCCGTCGCGGTCGGTCCAGCCGATGCCGCGCGCACCGCCTCGGCGAACGCGTCGGCGGTCCGGTAGCGCGCGCTCGGCTCGAACGCGCACGCGCGCTCGACCACGCGGCGCAGGGCGGGGTCGACCGTCTGCGCGTCGGCGAGCAGGCCCTCGAAGGACCCGTCGTCCGGACGCACCCCGACCAGCAGGTAGGCGAGGACCCGTCCGAGTGAGTAGACGTCCGAGCGCTCGTCGGCGGGGGGGGGGCCGGGCGG
>NZ_JAQECM010000025.1:4918-27833 GCF_027669965.1 Candidatus Collinsella stercoripullorum
GGCGAACCCCCAGGTCCCCAGTGCGCGCCCCGGCGCCCTGCCGGCCTCCGACGCCATGCGCGCGATGCCGAAGTCGATCAGATGCGCGCCGTCCGCCGCCAGGATGATGTTGGCGGGGGCGATATCCCGATGCACGATGCCGTGCCCATGGAGGTCCGCGACCGCCTGGGCGACCTCCGCCGCCGTCCGCGCCGCGTCGGGGGCCTCCATGCGCCCGCCCGCCTCGACGACCTGCTCGAGCGTGCTGCCCGGCAGGTACCCGTACACGGCGACGAAGGCGTCGGGGAGCTCGTAGGTGGCGACCACCTGGGGCAGCCGCGGGCTCGAGCAGTCCGCCAGGCGCGCCCACACCGCACGGTCCGCCAGCTCGAGGGGGATCTTCTTGCGTACGAAGGGGCCGGCGCCATCGAGGGTCACGAGCTCCGTGAGCCCTCCCGCGCCCCGGGCGAGGACGCGCTCGACGCGATAGGCGTCGTCGATCCCCATCGCATGCATGGCCTGCTCATCGCTCAAGCCGGACGCTCCCCTCCTGCGCATCGCGTCGGACCTCCTCCCCGTCGTGTAACGGACGCGTGGGAAATTATCACCAGTCACCATTTTCCCAATTTCCCGGACACGTGGGAAATTATCACCTGTCACTTTTTTCCCGCCTGTCGATCGGTATGGTGACAGATCGCGGTCGGGAGGGCGCGGCCCCTACAGCGGACCGGTCCCGAACAGGGTCCGCTCGCCCAGGCGCCACAGCGTGTCGTCGCACTCCTCGCGCGTGCGGCCGCGGTCCAGGCACCAGATGACGATGGCGTCGCGGCGGTCCTTCGCCCACAGCTCCGACACGCCCGCAAGCCGCAGCAGGCGCTGGGCCTCGATCAGGCTGCAGGAGAGCCCGAAGGCGAGCATGATGGCATGGTCGCGGCCGGGCCTGCTCTTGCCGGCGAAGATATCGTAGGCGAAGGTGGCGTTGAGGCCGGAGCGCCTGATGACGTCGGCCCGCTTGAACCCCCGGGCGTCGAGCAGCCCGCGGAGGTACTCCGGGAGCGTGCGGTCGATCGTGTCGCCGACGCGCAGGTACTCCTCGGGCGTCGCCGAGGCGCGCAGCCGCTCCAGCAGGTCCTCCGTCAGCTTCTCCTCAGCCATCCCGCACCCTTCCCTCCGTCCGATGACGCCATCCCATGGTACCGCAGGCGACGCGGATGCGGCGACCGTCACCTCGCGGCGGGCCGCACCGGCCCCGAAACGAAAAAAGGGAGCGCCCCCGAGGGGACGCTCCCAGAGCTGTTGGCGTGAACGCCGGATGCGGTTTAGAACTCGGCGCCGCACTTCTTGCAGACGCGCAGCTTGTTCTTGCCGTCCTTCTTGTGGCCGACGCGGGTGGCCTGACCGCACTTGGGGCAGATGAGCATCACGTTGGAGGCGTCGATCGCGGCCTCCTGCGAGACGATGCCGCCCTGCTGGTTCTGGGCGGTGGGCTTCATGGCCTTCTTGACGACGGCCACGCCCTCGACGACGACCTTGCCCTCGGCGGGAAGCGCGCGCAGAACGGTGCCGGTCTTGCCGCGATCCTTGCCGGAGAGGACCTTGACGTTATCGCCCTTCTTGATGGACATAGACATAACGGTCTCCCCTAACTACAGGGTCTCGGGTGCAAGCGAGACGATCTTCATGTACTTCTTGTCACGAAGCTCGCGGGCGACGGGCCCGAAGATACGGGTGCCGACGGGCGAACCATCGTTGTTGATGACGACGGCGGCGTTGTCGTCGAAGCGGATGTAGGAGCCGTCCTTGCGGCGGACCTCCTTGACCGTGCGGACGACGACGCACTTGACGACGTCCTTCTTCTTGACGTTGGCGCCCGGGGTGGCCTCGATGACGGAGGCGACGATCACGTCGCCGATGCCGGCGTAACGACGCTTGGAGCCACCGAGCACCTTGATGCAGCGAACCTTGCGTGCACCGGAGTTGTCAGCAACCGTGAGCACGGTTTGCATTTGAATCATGGCAGTTCCTCCGAACTAGGAAACGATGAGAGGTGCGCCGCCGCATATGGGGCGAACGGGCGCCCCGCGATGCGGCGCACGTCATCGGGTGAAGCGAACGGTCTGGTTACTTGGCGCGCTCGATGATCTCGACGAGACGCCAGCGCTTCATCTTGGACAGAGGACGGGTCTCCATGACGCGGACGGTATCGCCCACGCCGGCGGTGCACTCCTCGTCGTGCGCGTGAAGCTTCTTGGTGGTGGTCATCATCTTGCCGTACTTGGGGTGACGCTTGCGCTCCGTGGTCTGGACAACGATGGTCTTGTTGCCCGAGATGGAGACGACGACACCCGTGCGGACCTTGCGCGCGTTACGCTCAGTCGTTTCAGACATGCTTTACTCCTGAATCTACTCGGCGGCAGCGGTCTTCTCCGCTGCGATCTGACGGGCGCGCTGCTCCGTGAGGACGCGGGCGATGTCCTTCTTCACGGTCTTGACGCGAGCGGTGTTATCCAGCTGGCTGGTGGCCATCTGGAAGCGAAGGTTGAAGAGCTCGGCGCGCATCTCCTTCAGCTTGTCGGCAAGCTGAGCGTCGGTGAGCTCACGGATCTCTGCGGGCTTCATTTACTTATCCTCCTCGGCAGCGGCGGTGGCGCTGGTACCCTCGGCGTCGTTGCGGATCAAGATCTTGGTCTTGATGGGGAGCTTGTGCTGCGCCAGGCGAAGGGCCTCGCGAGCGATCTCCTCGGAGACGCCGGAGATCTCGAACATGACGCGACCGGGCTTGACGACGGCCACCCACTCCTCCGGGTTGCCCTTACCGGAGCCCATGCGGGTCTCCGCGGGCTTCTTGGTGATGGGCTTGTCGGGGAAGATGGTGATGAACACGCGGCCACCGCGCTTCATGTAGCGGGTCATGGCGACACGGGCGGCCTCGATCTGGCGGTTGGTGATCCAATGGGCCTCGAGAGCCTGCAGGCCGTACTCGCCGAAATGCAGCTGGGTGTGGCCCTTGGCGCGGCCCTTCATGGAGCCACGCTGCACCTTACGGTGGAGAACACGCTTAGGGGCAAGCACTACTGACCCCTCCTCTCGGAATTACGACGGCGAGGACGGCTCGGGCCCTCGAGAGCCGGGTTGGGGACCGGCTGGCCGGGGAGCTTCTCGCCCAGATAGATCCAGACCTTCACGCCGCAGGCGCCCATGGTGGTGTGGGCGACGGCGGTGCCGTAGTCGATCTTGGCGCGCAGGGTGTGCAGGGGCACGCGACCCTCGCGGTACCACTCGCGACGGCCCATCTCGGCGCCGCCGAGACGACCGGAGCACTGGATACGGATGCCCTTGGCGCCGGACTTGCGGGCGGTCTGGACGGCCTTGCGCATGGCGCGGCGGAAGGCGACGCGGCCCTCGAGCTGCTCGGCGATAGACTGGGCCACCAGGGTGGCGTCGAGCTCGGGACGCTTGATCTCGATGACGTCGACGGAGAGGTGGCCGCGGTCGACGCCGACGACCTTCTCGAGGTCGTGGCGCAGGCTGTCGATCTCGGAGCCCTTCTTGCCGATGACGATGCCCGGGCGGGCGGTGAAGATGATGATCTTCACCTTGTCGCCGGCGCGCTCGATCTCGACGCGGGAGACGGCGGCGCGGGACAGGCGCTTCTTCAGGAACTTGCGGATCTCAAGATCGTTGCCGAGGGTCTCGGCGTAGTTCTTGTCGGCGAACCAACGGGAACGCCAGTTCTCGGTGATGCCGAGACGGAAGCCGGTGGGGTAGACTTTCTGACCCATGCGCGCTTACGCCTCCTTTCCAGGAGCGACAACAATGGTGATGTGGCTGGTGCGCTTGAGGATGCGCGAAGCGGAGCCCTTGGCGCGGGGACGGATGCGCTTGAGCGTCGGGCCCTCGTCGACGTAGGCGTACTTCACGACCAGGTCGGCGGCACGCATACCGTTGTTGTTCTCGGCGTTGGCCACGGCCGACTTGAGGACCTTCTCGACGTCCACGGCAACGGCGCGGTTGCAGAAGTGGAGGATGTCGAAGGCCTGGGCCACGGACTTGTTGCGGATCAGGTCGATCACCAGGCGAGCCTTGCCGGGGGACACGCGAACGTACTTGGCCGTCGCGCGGACCTCGCGGGTCGCGGTGTCGGTGGACTTAGTTGCCATTTACGGTAAACCCCCTATTTGGCCTTGTGACCACGGAACGTACGGGTCGGCGCGAACTCGCCGAGCTTGTGACCGACCATGGACTCGGTGACGTACACGGGAACGTGCTTGCGACCGTCGTGGACGGCGATGGTGTGGCCGACCATCTCGGGGAAGATGGTGGACGCGCGCGACCAGGTCTTCACGACGTCCTTCTTGCCGGCCTCGTTCATCGCGACGATACGCGAAAGAAGGCGAGCTTCCACGAACGGGCCCTTTTTGAGACTTCTGCTCATAGGTGCTAACTCCTAAAAACTCGGTATCGACTACTTCTTGCGACGACGGATGATGAGGGCGTTGGAGACCTTCTTCTTGTTGCGCGTGCGGTAACCCTTGGTGGGCTTGCCCCACGGCGTGACGGAAGGACGGCCGGAGGTGTGGTTCTTGCCCTCGCCGCCGCCGTGCGGGTGGTCGACCGGGTTCATGACCGTACCGCGGACGGTGGGACGGACGTTCATCTTGCGCTTGCGGCCGGCCTTGCCGATGACGATGTTGGAGTGCTCGGCGTTGCCGACCTCGCCGACGGTGGCGCGGCAGGTGAGCAGGATGCGGCGCATCTCGGAGGACGGCATGCGCACGATGGCGTACTTGCCCTCCTTACCCATGAGCTGGCAGGCGGTGCCGGCCGAGCGGGCGATCGCGGCGCCCTTGCCCGGCATGAACTCGATGGCGTGGATCAGGGTGCCGACGGGGATCTCGGACAGCGGCATGGCGTTGCCCGGCTTGATGTCGGCGCCGGCGCCGGAGACGATCATGTCGCCGACCTTCAGGCCCTTCGGCGCGAGGATGTAGCGCTTCTCGCCGTCCACGTAGTGGAGCAGGGCGATGCGCGCGGAGCGGTTGGGGTCGTACTCGATCGTGGCGACCTTGGCGGGCACGCCGTCCTTGTTGCGCTTGAAGTCGATGACGCGGTAGCGACGCTTGACGCCGCCGCCCTGATGGCGGACGGTGATGCGGCCCGCGTGGTTGCGGCCGGCCTTCTTGGGAAGCGGCTCGAGGAGCGACTTCTCGGGCTTGGTCGCGGTGATCTCGGAGAAGTCCGAGATCGTCTGCCAACGCCTGCCGGCGCTGGTCGGTTTAAGGTGCTTTACAGCCATTACCTATCCCTTTCGAATCTATCCGCTCGCCACCGCAAGCTGGGATGCGGGTGCGGTGACACCGGATGTACCACGGTACCGGGCGGCTCCATCAAATGGGCCCGGTACACCTGCGCCCGGCCTTCCGGCCGGACCGTGAGCGAGCCGAGACCTTAGGCCTGGTTGCCGAAGATCTCGATGGACTGGCCCTCGGCCACCGTGACGACGGCCTTCTTCCAGGAGCGGGTCTTGCCGGCGACGTAGCGCACGCGCTTGGTCTTGGGCTTGACCATGAGGGTGTTGACGCGGGTGACCTTCACACCGAAGATCTCCTCGACAGCATCCTTGATCTGGTACTTGTTGGCGTCCTTGTGGACCTCGAACGTGTACTTGTTCTGCTCCATCTGGGCGTAGGAGCGCTCGGACACGATCGGACGGATGATGATCTCGTGAGCGGTCATTTATGCGAGCACCTCCCCGAAGTGGGTCGCGATGTCGGCGGTCATCAGCAGGGCGCCGTTGTTGACGAGGTCGTAGGTGTTGGCCTCGGACGGCGTGATGATGAACGTCTTGGGGATGTTACGGAACGACAGGTAGGCGTTGATGTCGTCCTCGCGCACGATGATCGTGAGGCGCTTGCCCTCGAGGCCCAGGGCCTTGAGCATGGCGACGGCGGCCTTGGTGGACGGCTTCTCGAAACCGTAGTCGTCGACGAGGAAGAGCTCGTTGTCGCGCACCTTCGCGGAGAGCGCGGAGCGCATGGCGAGCTTGACCTCCTTGTTGTTCATACGCTTGGCGTAGGAACGGGGCTTGGGCCCGAAGATGACGCCGCCGTGGCGCCACTGGCCGGCGCGGGTGGAACCCTGGCGGGCGTGAGCGGTGCCCTTCTGGCGCCACGGCTTCTTGCCGCCGCCGGAGACCTCGGAACGGCCCTTGGTGGACTGGGTGCCCTGACGCCAAGAGGCCATCTGGCAGGTGACGATGTGATGCATGACGTGGATGTTCGGCTCGATGCCGTACACCTCGGGCGCGAGCTCGACCTCGGCGGCCGCCTTGCCCTCGCTGTTCTTTACTTCAAACTTAGACATGTAAGTGTTCTCCTTGGTATGACGCTGGACCAACTGGGTGGGGGCCCTTAGGCCATACGGATGGCGACCAGAGCGTTCTTGCCACCAGGGACGGCGCCCTTGATGAGCATGAGGTTCTGCTCGGCATCGATGCGGACAACGGTGAGGTTCTTCACGGTCACGCGCTCATCGCCCATGTGACCGGCCATCTTGACGCCCTTGAGGACGCGGGCGGGGTAGGCGCACTGGCCGATGGAGCCCGGATGACGCTTGAAGTGGGAGCCGTGGGTCATGGGACCGCGGCGCTGACCCCAGCGCTTGATGCGACCCTGGAAGCCCTTGCCCTTGGAGGTGCCGATGACATCGACCTTGGCGACGTCGGCGAAATCGGCGACGGTGACGACCTCGCCGACCTTGTGCTCCTCGCCGTTCTCGACGCGGACCTCGCGCAGGTAGCGGACGGGCTCGACGCCGGCCTTGGCGAAGTGACCGGCCATGGGCTTGTTGACGTTCTTGGCCTTGATGTCGCCGAAGCCGATCTGGACGGCATCGTAGCCGTCGGTGGCCTGGGTTTTAACCTGCGAGACCGCGCAGGGGCCAGCCTGGATGACCGTGACGGGGACGACGTTGTCGTTCTCGTCCCACACCTGGGTCATACCGATCTTGCGGCCGAGAATCATGCTGATCATTCAATGATCCTAACTCTCGGTGGTCTTGGGACTCTGCATCCGCCCCTTGCGGATGCCCCTAGAGGACCACTACTGACATGCGTGCCCGAAGCTTTGCATCCGACCCGGCTCCTCGCGCGCACGGCAACCCGTTCGCGTGCATGCTCTGAGCAGGCAGAATCCTCCCCTATCGAGGCACAGCTCGTTCAGTATACACGCGCACGGGCGTGTCCATATTTTCTTCGCAATGAATTGCCTGCTCAGACGGCGCAGCGCGCCGGTCCGGGGCGGTGCCGGGCGGTTCGGCGGCGGCGCCGTTTCCTCACGGCTCCTGGTTCGCGATCTCGAGGTTGGAGAACACCCCGGTCCGCTCATCGAAATCGAACACGAGGATGCAGCAGTTGCCGAGGGGGACATCCTGAGGGCAGGCCGCGGCATGCGCCCATGCGAGCTTGAACTGCAGGGTGAAGGACCCGTGGCTGACGGCGAGAACCGCCTGCGCGCGTGCGCCGCGCATGATGTCGGTGAGGGTGGAGACGGCGCGGGCGCGCAGCGCGCGGCTGCCCTCTCCCCCGAACGGGACGAGCGCCTCCCCCGGATCCCAGAGCTCGGCGGGGACCTCGCTGGCGGGACCGCCCTCGAAGGGCCCGTAGCTGCGCTCCTGAAGTCCCTCGACCGCCGCGATGCCGCACGGGGCGGCGAGGCCGGCGGCGCGCAGGTCGTCACGCAGGACCTCCGCCGTCCGGAACGCGCGCCCGAGCGGCGAGGAGAAGATGGCGCCGGGGGCGATACTGTGCTCCGTGAACCAGCGCGCCGCGCGATGGGCCTGCTCCAGCCCCCGCTCGGTCAAGGGCGAATCGCACCGCCCCTGCACCCGATGCTGCAGATTGAACTCCGTCTGCCCGTGCCGTACCAGATAGAGCCTCGCCATGGCGCCCTCCCCGTGAGCCGGATCGCCGGATCCAGCCCACCGATCGATTGCGGGCACCCCCTGTCGCGATGGCGATCGGACAGGGGATATCCCGCATCCCGCACTTCCGTCCCCTCTCCGAAGGGACCGTAAACGCAGGGTCGCCCCCGCGGCGCACACCCGAACGCCTCGCAGACCGACGGCCTGCGGGCGTTCGCGGAGAGAACCGCGGGGGCGACCCGATGGGAGCTGAAGGGTCCCTGCGCTTACAGCTTGATCTCGATGTCGACGCCGGCAGGGAGGTCGAGGCGCATCAGCGAATCGACGGTGCCGCTGGTCGGGTCGAGGATGTCGATAAGGCGCTTGTGGGTGCGCATCTCAAACTGCTCGCGGGAGTCCTTGTCCTTGTGCGGCGAGCGGATGACCGTGTAGAGGTTGCGCTCGGTGGGCAGGGGGATGGGGCCGGACACGCGGGCGCCCGTCTTCTGGGCAGTGTCCACGATGAGCTTCGCGGACTGGTCAACGACCTCGTGGTCGTAGCCCTTGAGGCGAATCCTGATCTTCTGGCTAGACAACGTTACCTCCAAATGAGTTGCGAGGCCTTCCTCGCAATAGAACCTAGTACGTGCGAGGGGGCCTTAGGCGTTGCCGCCGGCCTTGGAAATGACCTCGTCGGTGATGGACTTGGGCGCCGGCTCGTAGGAGTCGAACTGCATCGTGTAGGATGCGCGGCCCTGGGTCTGCGAACGAAGGTCGGTCGCGTAGCCGAACATCTCGCCCAGCGGCACCTTGGCGCGGATGACCTTGGAGCCGGAGCGGTCGTCCATGCCCTCGATCTTGCCGCGGCGGCCGGAGAGGTTGCCCATGACGTCGCCCATGTACTGCTCGGGGGTCTCGACCTCGACGGCCATGACCGGCTCGAGCAGGATCGGGTCGGACTTCTTGAGGGCGTCCTTGATCGCCATGGAGCCGGCGATCTTGAAGGCGGCCTCGGAGGAGTCGACCTCGTGGTAGGAGCCGTCGAACAGGGTCACCTTGACGTCGACCACCGGGTAGCCGGCGATGACGCCGGTCTCCAGGGCCTCCTGGATGCCCTTGTCGATGGAGGGGATGTACTCCTTCGGCACGACGCCGCCGACGATGGCGTTGACGAACTCGTAGCCGAAGCCCTCCTCCATCTTCTCCAGCTTGATGACGGCGTGGCCGTACTGGCCGCGGCCGCCGGACTGGCGGACGAACTTGCCCTCAGCCTTCTCGACGTCGTGACCCGGGGCCTCACGGTAGGCGACCTGGGGCTTACCGACGTTGGCCTCGACCTTGAACTCGCGGAGCAGGCGGTCGACGATGATCTCGAGGTGCAGCTCGCCCATGCCGGCGATGATGGTCTGGCCGGTCTCGTGGTCGGTGCGGACGGTGAAGGTCGGGTCCTCCTCGGCGAGCTTGGCGAGCGCGAGGCTCATCTTGTCCTGCTCGGCCTTGGTCTTGGGCTCCACGGCGACGTCGATGACGGGGTCGGGGAACTCCATGGACTCGAGGATGATCTCGTGGCCCTCGGAGCACAGGGTGTCGCCGGTGGTGGTGTTCTTGAGACCCACGGCGGCGAGGATGTCGCCGGTGCTGGCGCCGTCGACGTCGATACGGTCGTTCGCGTTCATCTCGAGGATGCGGCCGAAGCGCTCGCGCTGGCCGTTGGTGGCGTTGACCACGTAGGAGCCGGAGTCGACGTGACCGGAGTACACGCGGAAGAAGGTCAGCTTACCGACGAAGGGGTCGGTCGCGATCTTGAAGGCGAGCGCGGAGAACGGCTCGTCGTCGGAGGGCTTGCGGGAGTCGGCCTCGCCGGTCTTGGGATCGGTGCCCTCGACGGCCTCGACGTCGAGCGGGCTCGGGAGGTAGTCGACGACGGCGTCGAGCAGCTCCTGGACTCCCTTGTTCTTGTAGGCGGAGCCCACGAGGACGGGGTTGAGCTCGTTGGCCAGCACGCCCTTGCGGATGGCGGCCTTGAGCATGTCGACGGGGACCTCCTCGTCCTCGAGGACCATCATCATGAGCTCGTCATCGTACTCGGCGGCGGCGTCGAGCAGCTCGGCGCGCTTCTCGGCGGCGATGTCGGCGAACTCGGCCGGGATCTCGGCCATGGGCTCGGGGTAGGTCATGCCCTTGTCATCGGCCTTGAAGTCCCACGCGGTCATGGTGACGAGGTCGATGACGCCCCAGAACTGGTCCTCGGCGCCCATGGGGACCTGAATGGCCACGGCGTTGGCGTTCAGGCGCTCCTTCATGGTGTCGATGGCATGCCAGAAGTCGGCGCCCACGCGGTCGTACTTGTTGATGAAGGCGATGCGCGGGACGTTGAAGTTGCGGGCCTGGCGCCACACGGTCTCGGACTGCGGCTGGACGCCGGCGACGGCGTCGAACACCGCGACGGCACCGTCGAGGACGCGCAGGGAGCGCTCGACCTCGGCCGTGAAGTCCACGTGGCCCGGGGTGTCGATGATCTGGATGCGGTAGGCGGGACCCTCGCCGGCCTTGCCGCCCTTGTGCCAGAAGCACGTGGTGGCGGCGGAGGTGATGGTCACGCCGCGCTCCTGCTCCTGGACCATCCAGTCCATGGTGGCAGCGCCCTCGTGGACCTCGCCGATCTTGTGGGTCTTGCCGGTGTAGTACAGGATGCGCTCGGTCGTGGTGGTCTTGCCGGCATCGATGTGGGCCATGATGCCGATGTTGCGGGTATCAGCAAGATTGTATTTCTTCTTAGCCACTTCGATTCCTCCCTGAGGTTACCAGCGGTAGTGCGAGAAGGCGCGGTTGGCCTCGGCCATCTTGAAGACGTCCTCGCGACGCTTGACGGAGGCGCCCACGCCGTTGGAGGCGTCGAGGATCTCGTTGGCGAGGCGCTCGGCCATGGTCTTCTCCTTGCGGGCGCGGGAGAAGTTGACGATCCAGCGGATGGCGAGCTGGGTGGCGCGACGGGAGTTGACCTCCATCGGGACCTGGTAGGTGGCGCCGCCGACGCGCTTGGGCTTGACCTCGAGCGTGGGGCGGACGTTGTCCATGGCCTTCTTGAAGACGGCCAGGGCGTCCTGCTCGGACTTGGCGGCGACCATGTCGAACGCGCTGTAGACGATGCGCTCGGCGGTGGCCTTCTTGCCGTCCAGCAGGATCTTGTTGATGAGCTGCGTCACGAGGCGGTTGTTGTACACGGAATCCGGCTGGACCTCGCGATGCAGGTTCTTGGATGCACGACGCGGCATTATGAATCTCCTCTGATATACGTTCGCGGACGCGGTCGGGGCGCCTCATGCGCCGCCGCGCGGCCCGCGCGGAACGGTTCGTTGCTCGTGGGCTCGCTTACTTCTTGGGACGCTTGGCGCCGTAGCGGGAGCGGGCCTTCATGCGGTTGTTGACCGGAGCGCAGTCGTAGGCGCCGCGGATGATCTTGTAGCGGACACCGGGCAGGTCGCGCACGCGGCCGCCGCGGACGAGCACGATGGAGTGCTCCTGGAGATTGTGGCCCTCACCGGGGATGTAAGCGGTGACCTCGATGCCGTTGACCAGGCGCACACGGGCGACCTTGCGCAGAGCCGAGTTCGGCTTCTTGGGGGAGGTGGTGAACACGCGGGTGCACACGCCGCGCTTCTGCGAGTTGTGCTGCAGGGCGGCGTTCTTGGACTTGGCCGGCTTGGACTGGCGGCCCTGGCGGACTAGCTGGTTGATAGTAGGCAAAGCGTACTCCTTCTCGTAAGATTCCAGCTTTATACGAAGTGCAACGGCTTGAATCGAGGCGTCAGCATCCACCTTCGAAACACGCAGTTCGATAGGGTACGCGCGCGCTCCTGCGGTGTCAACAGACCACGCGTCCGGGCGTATCCTGTTTTTCGCCTATCCCCGTCAAATCTTCACATTCGCCCCGCCGCATGCGCTCCGGGAGGCTCGGACGGGGTTCCCGCACGTGGGCGGTGTGATCCGGTGCGGACCCGCCCCGCGTCCGTCGTGCGGGCGCTCTATTTACCGACCCCCTACTTCCCGGGGCCGACGCGCCGTGGACCGCGCGCACGGGCGTTCCTATAATAGACAGGTCGCTTGTACCACGAACGCCGGGCCGCGCGCAGGGCGCGCCCGTGCAAGGAGGTTATGCCATGAGGGTCATCATACCCGTCGAGAACGAGCTCGGTCTCGCCGCCCCGCGCTCCGGCCACTTCGGCCATGCGGCCTACTTCACCGTCGCCACGATCGACAACGGCGAGGTCACCTCGGTCGAGACCATCAAGAACGTCGACCACGACCAGGCGGGCTGCGCCGGCGTGATCGATTTCGCGCTCTCCCAGAACGTCGACGCCATCATCGCGACCGGCATGGGCATGCCGCCCTTCACCCGCTTCACCGCCGCGGGCGTGACCGTCTACGCGGAGCGCGAGACCCCGCTCGCCGGCGACGTGCTCGCGAAGTTCGTCGCGGGCGAGGTCTCCCCTATGGACCCCGAGGCCGCCTGCCGCCACTAGGCGCGGACACGCCCCAGAGAACCCCCGAGCAGCCGCACCCTGATGCGGCTGCTTTTTTATGCCCGGCCCTCTCCCCATCCCGTCCGCCGCCCCGAGGCACATACGGCTGAGCGCCACACCAAAACCCCGGGAACGACCGCACCTGCCCCCGCAGCCATGGAATCGCCTCCGTTCGAGCCGGTACGCCGTTCCGGGGGCAGGGGGCATCGTTCCGGGGGCGGGCGATATCGTTCCGGGGGCAGGCCTACACCATTCGAACGGGACGCGCCGACCCTGCGCACCGGATCCTCGGCAAAATCATCTGCATCCACGCCGTCGGACTCGGGTGCATCCGATTGCTCGATGCTATCTACCTATGCTGTAAGAGTTAGCCGGGAGATCTGTCGGGCGGCGCGCCGTTTTCTCGAATCGACCGCCCGATCCCGTCGGGCGCAATGCATCATCGAGATATGGATACTTTGATCATCTCCCATGCAACCGCCCGCCTCTTCTACCGCGCTGGCCCCACGGCCCATATGTTCCCGCACGCCCCGCGACATGGCGCGACCCTCCCCGACCACGCCCCAACGTATGCGTCGATCTCCAGAGCGCAGCGTGCGCTCGTGGCCCACGGCATGGACCCGGCCTCGGTCTTCCCCCTCGACGTTCTCGTTCTATCCCAAGCAAGTAAGAGACGGCTTTCCCGGATCCGTTGCTATCGATGGGACAAGCCGCTTCCCCCAAGGTCGCTCTTCGACCTCGGGGAGGGCATCTATGTCGTCGGGCCGGAGCTCTGCGCGCTCCAAGCCGCATCGACGATGGAAGAGCTCGAGCTCATCGAGTACCTTTTCGAGCTCTGCGCCCGATATACCCCGACCGCCGACGGGAAGGATTACATCCCCCTGGTCCGTCCGCTGACCACCGGAAAAACGATAGAGAGCCTTTTGCGAGCTTTGCCTCGCACAGTCGGCAAGGCCCGGGCGCTCGATGCCCTGAGGTTCGCGCGCGACCGCTCGCGCAGTCCCATGGAGACCGCGCTCACCATGACGCTCACCTGCCCCGTACGGCTCGGTGGACTGGGGCTGCGTGATGTGAAGATGGACCATCGCGTTGCCGTCACCGGCGACGCCCGCTCGCTCACCCGTCGCAGCTCGCTCTACTTCGACACGTTCGTCGAGCGCGGCAACCAGAACATCGAGTACCAGAGCGAGTACCATCTCCAGCCGCAGCAGGCCGCCACAGACAACGAGCGTCGCCATGCGCTCCGTGCCATGGGATACACCATGGTCGAGGTCTCCAAGCAGCAGTTCTTCGATGAGATGGCATTCCGTCGCGTCCTCATGGCCATATTGCTCAACGCGGGCATCCCCGCAAGCCGCTATCCCGACGGCTTCTGGGAAAAGCAGGACGGTCTCCGGAGGTTCGTACTACGTCGCTGGCTGGATGAAGTGCCGGCCCAAGACGGACCGAAGCCCTCGCCGGAAGATGGGTCCTCCGACGCGACGGCCGGCACGTCCCCTGGCGGGGCCGCCGGCACGACCCCCGAAACGGCGGCGGGAGCGGTTTCCAGTGCGGTTTCGAAAACATGCACGGCGACCGGGCGGTAAACACCCCCGTGTAGGTCGAAACGCATAGGGCGAAGCACACTGGCCGAAGTCGCAACACCGCCTCGAAGCGGATTGATTGAAGCCGAACGCCGCCTGTCAGCGCCTGCGACACGGTCGAGACGACTTCGAACGAACCTCATTCCCCCTGCGAAGGCAGGCTCGGGCAGCATCAACCATCTCGTAAGTGCGCTTCCGAAACCCCGGGAACGCACCACCCTACCCCCGGAACGCCCCAAACGGCGGAATCTCGGTAAAGCCGGTGTTCCGGGGGCATAGGAATCCCCTCCCGGGGCAAGAGACCCCTTCCGGGGGCATGGGGCACCCCTCCCGAAACGGGACATGGCCTTCCCGGGACTGGGAGCATCTCTGCTGGGGCGGGGCGCGACCTTCCCGGGGCAGGACGTGCTTCCGGCCAAGCCCCGGCAGGCAGCTCGTCTGTCGGAACAGATGGCGCTTCCGGCCAAGCCCCGGCAGGCCCTGCGCCCCGCGGGCCCGCCCGAAACAGCGGGCGGCCCGCCTCCCCCACGGGAGACGGGCCGCCGTCATGTGCGCCGGAGCGCCGCCGGGGACGGGGGGACCTAGTCCTCCTGCTCCTCCGGGTGCTGGGTGTCGCTGTCCACGAGCTGGTTCAGCAGCTCGTCGAGGGACGCCATGTCCTCGTTGATGATGCCGGACCCGGCGTCCTTCTTCGAGGTGTCGGCCGGGGCGCCGAGCATCTCCTCATCGGAGTCGAAGTGGTGGCGCGGGGCGCTCGTGCCGAGCAGGATGTCGTCCGGGCCGTCCGGGCTGAACACCATCTGCAGCAGCTGGGAGAGGTCCTCCTCGTCCGCCACGTCGTCGTTGTTGTCGAGGATGTACAGGAGGTTGTGGGCCTCCAGGCCGTCGCGCAGCTCCTCGATCGCCTTGGCGCCGATGCCGTCGATGCGCAGCAGGTCCTCCTCGGACTTGCCCACGAGGTCGCCGACCGTCTCGATGCCGACCTCGCTGAACTTGTTGGTCCAGCGCTGCGACACGCCGAGGTCGTCGAACAGGTACAGGCGCGCGTCCTCGGCGGAGATGGTGCGGCCGTTGCGGGTGAAGGAGCCGTCGCCGCCGCCGAACTCGTCGTAGCCGGTCCAGTCGAGCTGCTGCGGGAGCTGCTCGTCGAGCTCCTTGAGCTGCTCGGGAGCCCAATCGGGGAGGCTCTTGGCGGCAGGCGAGGTCGGCCCGTCGATGTTCACGTAGCCGTCGGCGGTGCGGTAGGTGAGCGCCGCGTTGGCGTAGGGCTTGAGGCCGGTGCCCGCGGGGATCTTCTTGCCGACGATGACGTTGGACTTGAGGTCCAGCAGGTGGTCCACCTTGCCCTCGATGGCGGCCTCGGTGAGGACGCCCGCGGTGCGGATGAACGACGCGGAGGACAGCCAGGAGTCGATGGACGAGGCGGCCTTCAGGGTGCCCAGGATGACGGGCTCGGCCGCCGGCGCGGTGCCGCCGAGGCGGGCGACGCGCTCGACCTCGTCGGCGAACTCGTAGCGGTCGACGTACTGGCCGAGCAGGTACTTGGAGTCGCCGGGGTTGGTGATCTGGACGCGGCGCAGCATCTGGCGTGCGATGACCTCGATGTGCTTGTCGTTCAGGTCGACGCCCTGGGAGGTGTAGACCTCCTTCACCGACTGCACGAAGGTGTGCATGGTGGACTCGATGTCGGTGAGCTTGCGCAGGTTGCGGAAGTTCACGAAGCCCTTGGTGATCTGGTCGCCGGCGCGCACCTCGCAGCCGTCCTCGATGCCGGGCATGAAGCGCACGGACGCCGGGACGCGGCGCTCGTCGAGCACGCGGCTCGGGTCGTCGGCGTCGGTGATGGTGAGCACGTACTCGGACTTCTCGGGCTTGACCGAGAGGGTGCCGGAGTACGGGGCGAGGTCGGCCTCGCGGCCGAGGATCTTCTCGTTGACGTTGCCGACGACGTCGAACATGCGGCCGACCGTGGGCAGGCCCTGGGTGATGTCGTCGACGCCCGCGACGCCGCCGGAGTGGATCGTACGCATCGTCAGCTGCGTACCGGGCTCGCCGATGGACTGCGCGGCGATGATGCCCACCGCGGTGCCGATGGCGACCGGGCGGCGGGTCGAGAGGTCCCAGCCGTAGCACTTCTGGCACACGCCGTACTTGGAGCGGCAGGTGAGCAGCGCGCGCAGCTTGACCTTGGTGAGGCCCGCGTCGATCATGCGGCGGATGTCGTCGGTGCTCTCGATGTAGCCGTCGGCCTCGAACAGCACGGTGCCGTCGGGGGCCACGACGTCCTCGATGAAGCAGCGGCCCACGAGGTCGGCGTTGATGTCGTCGGTGCCCGGGATGATGAGGTTGTAGGTGATGCCCTCGGTCGTGCCGCAGTCCTCCTCGCGGACGATGACGTCCTGCGCCACGTCGACCAGACGGCGGGTCAGGTACCCGGAGTCGGAGGTGTGCGACGCGGTGTCGACGAGGCCCTTGCGGGCTCCGTACGTGGAGATGAAGTACTCGAGCGGCAGCAGGCCCTCGCGGAAGTTCGCCTTGATGGGGAGGTCGATCGTCTCGCCGGACATGTCGGCCATGAGGCCGCGCATGCCGCCGAGCTGGCGCAGCTGGGCCTTGGAGCCACGGGCGCCGGAGTCGGCCATCATGAAGATCGGGTTCTCCTCATCGAACTTGTCGAGCATCTTGGCCGCGACCTCGTCGGTCGCCGCGGTCCACTCGTTGACGACCTCGATGTGGCGCTCCTGCTCGTTGATGAAGCCGTCGAGGTAGTACTCGTTGATCTGGTCGACGCGGCGCTGCGCCTCGTCGAGGATCTGCGGCTTGTCCTCAGGGATGAGGGCGTCCCACAGCGAGATGGTGAGGCCGGCGCGGGTCGCGAAGTGGAAGCCCGCGTACTTGATGGCGTCCAGGATCGGGCCCACCTCGGCCTGCGGGTAGCGGTCGCAGCACTCGGCCACGAGCTTGGAGACGTCGCCCTTGACCATCTTGTAGTTGATGAACTCGTAGTCCGCCGGCAGGCACTGGCGGTTGAAGATGATGCGGCCGATCGTCGTCTCGAAGCGCGCGGTCTTGGAGCCGGTGACGTCGTAGTCGACGACGTCGGGGCGGCCGTTCTTCACGCGGAAGAGGCGCTGGCCGTCCTCGGTCACCACGTTGGCCTCGGCGGCGCTCACGCGGACCTGGATCTTGGCCTGCAGGTCGACCTCGGTGCGCGCGTCGTAGGCGTTCAGCGCGTCATCGAAGCTCGCGAACACGTGGCCCTCGCCCGGCAGCCCCTCGCGGGCCTGGGTGAGGTAGTACACGCCGATGATCATGTCCTGCGACGGCACGTTGACGGGCTTGCCCGACGCCGGGGAGCGCAGGTTGTTGGCGGACAGCATGAGCACGCGGGCCTCGGCCTGGGCCTGCTGGGACAGCGGCACGTGCACCGACATCTGGTCGCCGTCGAAGTCCGCGTTGAACGGGGCGCAGACGAGCGGATGCAGGTGGATGGCCTTGCCCTCGACGAGGACCGGCTCGAAGGCCTGGATGGACAGGCGGTGCAGGGTCGGGGCGCGGTTGAGCAGCACGAGGCGGCCGTCGATGACCTCCTCGAGGATGTCCCACACGAAGCTCGCGCCGCGGTCGATGGCGCGCTTGGCGCCCTTGATGTTCTCGACCTTGCCGAGCTCGACCAGGCGCTTCATGACGAAGGGCTTGAACAGCTCGAGCGCCATGGTCTTGGGCAGGCCGCACTGGTGCAGCTTCAGCTGCGGGTCGGTGACGATGACCGAGCGGCCGGAGTAGTCGACGCGCTTGCCCAGCAGGTTCTGGCGGAAGCGGCCCTGCTTGCCCTTCAGGGCCTCGGCGAGCGACTTCAGCGGGCGGCCGCCGCGGCCGGACACCGGGCGCCCGCGGCGACCGTTGTCGAACAGGGCGTCCACGGCCTCCTGCAGCATGCGCTTCTCGTTGTTCACGATGATCGCGGGCGCGTCGAGGTCGAGCAGGCGCTTCAGGCGGTTGTTGCGGTTGATGACGCGACGGTACAGGTCGTTCATGTCGGACGCCGCGAAGCGGCCGCCGTCGAGCTGCACCATGGGGCGCAGGTCGGGCGGGATCACGGGGATGACGTCCAGGATCATGTTGGCCGGGTCGTTGCCGCCCTTCAGGAAGGCGTCGACGACCTCGAGGCGCTTGACGGCCTTCTCGCGCTTCTGCTTCTGCCCGTCGGGGTCGGCGATGATCGCCTTCAGGGTCTCGGCCTCGCGCGGCAGGTCGATGGCGGAGAGCAGGTCGCGGATGGCCTCCGCGCCCATGTCGCCCTCGAAGTACATCGAGTAGTAGCGCTTCATCTCGCGGAACAGCGGCTCATCGGAGATGAGGTCGCGCTCGGAGAGCTGCATGAAGGCCTGGAAGGCGTCGGAGCGGAGCTGCTTCTCGTCCTTCGTCTCCTCCTCGATGTCCACGATGCCGGCGGCGATCTCCTCGGGGGTCAGCGGCTCCTCGTCGGAGAACTCGTCGAAGTTCTCCGGGTTGCCCTGCTCCTTCAGGCTCTCGATCTGGCGCGCGCACTCGGCGTCGATCTCCTCGAGGTCGGCGGCGAGCTCCTCGCGCAGGTCCTCGGCGTCGGCCTCGCGGGCCTCGTAGTCCACGTGCGTGATGATGTAGCTGGCGAAGTACAGCACCTTCTCCAAGTCCTTGGACTTGATGTCCAGAAGGCGGCTCATCGGGAAGCTCGTGGGGCTCTTGAAGTACCAGATGTGGCTGACCGGGGCGGCCAGCTCGATGTGGCCCATGCGCTCGCGGCGCACCTTGGCCGAGGTGACCTCGACGCCGCAGCGCTCGCACACGATGCCCTTGAAGCGGATGCCCTTGTACTTGCCGCAGGAGCACTCCCAGTCCTTGGCGGGACCGAAGATCTTCTCGCAGAACAGGCCGTCCTTCTCGGGCTTGAGGGTACGGTAGTTGATGGTCTCGGGCTTCTTGACCTCGCCGTGGGACCACGAGCGGATCTGGTCGGCGGAGGCGAGCGAGATCTTTACCGCGTCAAAATCAGTAGCTTCGAAATCTGCCACAGTCAACTACTCCTTATCGTTGGTGGAGGCGGCGAATGCATCGAGGAGGGCGTCGACGGCGTCGACCGAGGTGTCGACCTCGTCGAGCGAGGGGAGCTCGTCGAGCGCGTCGGCGGGGGCGTCCTGCGCGGCCTCGGTCGCGACGGGCGCGGGGTCGGCCTCGCGCAGCGGCTCGATGTCGAGCGCGAGCGAGCGGATCTCCTTGACGAGGACCTTGAAGGACTCGGGGATGCCGGCCATGGGGACGTTCTCGCCCTTGACGATGGACTCGTAGGTCTTGACGCGGCCCACGGTGTCGTCGGACTTGACGGTCAGGATCTCCTGCAGCACGTTGGCGGCGCCGTACGCGTACAGGGCCCAGACCTCCATCTCGCCGAAGCGCTGGCCGCCGAACTGGGCCTTGCCGCCCAGCGGCTGCTGGGTCACGAGGCTGTAGGGGCCCGTCGAGCGCGCGTGGATCTTGTCGTCCACCATGTGGCCGAGCTTCAGGATGTAGGACACGCCCACGGTGATCGGCTCGCGGAACTGCTCGCCGGAGCGGCCGTCGTAGAGCACGGTCTTGCCGAAGGAGTCGAGCTGCGTCACGAACTCGGGGCGCATGTGCTCGCCGTAGCGCTCGCGCGCCAGGTTGATCATGTTCTTGTTGGCGCGACGGATGACCTCGGCGATCTCGTCCTCCTTGGCGCCGTCGAACACCGGCGTCGCCGTGAAGAACGGGCCGGGCACGTAGCGGTCGGAGTCGGCGGAGTCCGGGTCCCAGCCGCAGGCGGCGGCCCAGCCGAGGTGGCACTCGAGCAGCTGGCCGACGTTCATACGGGAGGGGACGCCCAGCGGGTTCAGGATGACGTCGACCGGGGTGCCGTCGGCCATGTAGGGCATGTCCTCGACGGGCAGGACCTCGCAGATGACGCCCTTGTTGCCGTGGCGGCCGGCGATCTTGTCGCCCTGCTGGATCTTGCGGCGCTGCGCCACGTAGACGCGCACCTGCTCGTTGACGCCCGGGGCCAGGTCGTCGCCAGCGTCGCGGCTGAAGCGCACGACGTCGATGACGCGGCCGTAGGAGCCGTGGGGCATCTTGAGCGAGGTGTCGCGCACGTCGTGGGCCTTCGCGCCGAAGATGGCGCGCAGCAGGCGCTCCTCGGCGGTCAGCGCGCTCTCGCCCTTCGGGGTGACCTTGCCGACCAGGATGTCGCCGGGGCCGACCTCGGCGCCGATGCGGATGATGCCGTCCTCGTCGAGGTTCGCGAGCATGTCCTCGGACAGGTTCGGGATCTCGCGGGTGATCTCCTCGGGGCCGAGCTTGGTGTCGCGGGCGTCGATCTCGTGACGGGAGATGTTGATGGAGGTCAGCAGGTCCTCGGAGACCAGGCGCTCGGAGACGACGATGCCGTCCTCGTAGTTGAAGCCCTCCCACGGCATGTAGGCCACGGTCAGGTTCTGGCCGAGCGCGAGCTCGCCGTGGTCGGTGGAGGGGCCGTCGGCCAGCGGCTGGCCCTCGACGACCTCGTCGCCCACGCGCACGAGCGGGCGGTGGTTGATGCAGGTCGACTGGTTGGAGCGCTGGTACTTGGGCAGGTGGTACTCCTCCATGCCCTCGGAGGTCTTCACCGTGATCTTGGAGGCGTCGGCGAACACGACCTCGCCGGCGTGGCGGGCCAGGGTGACCTCGCCGGAGTCCATGGCGGCGCGGCGCTCCATGCCGGTGCCGACGTAGGGCGCGATGGGGTGCAGCAGCGGCACGGCCTGGCGCTGCATGTTGGCGCCCATGAGCGTACGTTTGGCGTCGTCGTGCTCGAGGAACGGGATGAGCGTCGCCGCGACGGACAGCATCTGGCGCGGGGACACGTCCATGTAGTCGACCTCGTCCACCGGCACGTCGGCGGGGGCGCCGAAGGAGCCGTCGAAGTCGCGGGTGCGCGCGACGATGGTGTGGGGGCGGCTCAGGTTGCCCTCGGCGTCGACGGCGACGAACTCGCGGGTCGACGGGTCGACCGGGGTGTTGGCCGGCGCGATGATGTGGCTCTCTTCCTCGTCGGCGGTCATCCAGTCGATCTGGTCGGTGACCTTGCCGTTCTCAACGCGACGGTACGGGGCCTCGATGAAGCCGTAGTCGTTCACGCGCGCATAGAGGGCGAGACGGCCGATCAGGCCGATGTTGGGGCCTTCGGGGGTCTCGATCGGGCACATGCGGGAGTAGTGCGAGTTGTGGACGTCGCGGACGGCCGTCGGCACGTTGGTGCGGCGGCTGGAGCCGGACTTGTGGCCCGCCAGGCCGCCGGGGCCGAGCGCGGAGAGGGTGCGCTTGTGCGAGAGGCCCGTCAGCGGGTTGGACTGGTCCATGAACTGCGAGAGCTGCGAGGAGCCGAAGAACTCCTTGATGGCCGCCACGATCGGACGGATGTTGATGAGGCTCTGCGGGGTGATCTCGTCGATGTCCTGGGAGCTCATGCGCTCGCGCACGACGCGCTCCATGCGGCTCATGCCGATGCGGAACTGGTTGGCGACGAGCTCGCCCACGGTGCGGATGCGGCGGTTGCCGAAGTGGTCGATGTCGTCGGTCTTGAAGCCGGGCTCGCCGGCGGCCAGGGCCAGCAGGTAGCGCAGGGTAGCGACGATGTCCTCGTCGGTGAGGATGGTCACGGCCTCCTCGGTGGTCAGGCCGAGCTTCTTGTTGACCTTGTAGCGGCCCACGCGCGCCAGGTCGTAGCGCTGGGGGTTGAACAGCAGGCCCTCGAGCAGGCTGCGGGAGGCGTCGACGGTGGGCGGCTCGCCCGGGCGCAGGCGGCGGTAGATCTCGATGAGGGCGTCCTCGCGGGTGAGGGCGGTGTCGCGCTCGATGGTGCGCTTCACGACGTCGGAGTCGCCGAGCAGCGAGTAGATGTCGTCGTTGGTGACGGCGATGCCGAGGGCGCGCAGGAACATCGTGGCGGACTGCTTGCGCTTGCGGTCGATGGAGACGACGAGCTGGTCGCGCTTATCGACCTCGAACTCGAGCCAGGCGCCGCGGGCCGGGATGACCTGCGCCTTGTAGACCTGCTTGCCGCCGTCCATCTCGGAGGAGTAGTACACGCCGGGCGAGCGGACGAGCTGGCTGACGACGATGCGCTCGGTGCCGTTGATGATGAAGGTGCCCTGCTCGGTCATCATGGGGAAGTCGCCCATGAACACGAGCTGCTCCTTGATCTCGCCGGTCTCCGTGTTGGTGAGGCGGACGTCGGTCAGCAGCGGGGCCTGGTAGGTCATGTCCTTCTCGCGGCACTCCTCGACGCTGTGCGCCGGGTCGCCGAACTGGTGCTCGCCGAACGTCACCTCCAGAACGTGGTTCTGGCTCTGGATGGGGCTGGCCTCGCGGAAGGCCTCGCGCAGGCCCTCGTCCATGAAGCGGGTGAAGGACTGCTTCTGCACGGAGATGAGGTTGGGCAGCTCCATCGACTCGGGGATCTTCCCGAAGTTGACGCGGGTGCGCTCTGTTGCCGTGACGGCCTGTGTAGACTTCTGCACCAGGTGTTTCCTCCTTCGCGGGAAAAACGGTTGGTCGGCTCGCCCGGGGCGCGGACGCCCGAGCGTGCCAGTTATCGCAACCTATTAGTTTAGCAGGCGCTTTCCGTTCGGCAAGAAAAGTCTTGACGGCGTGCTCATTTTGGAGTAGCAAAAAAGTTGCCACAGGAACCCGCAGGTCGCGCATGGTGTTACGAACATATGTTCATGGGTTTTCCGTGGATGGACCCTTCGCTCTTGCCATGGGGGCATCCGAACGGGCGCGCAGTTCCGGGCGGCAGGCGGCCCGCGCGCATCGGGGCGGGGTCGCGGCGGATGCCCTGCATGCGCCGCGCCGCAGCGGCAGAAGGCCCGTGACGGCCGCCCCCCCCGGCCCGCG
>NZ_JAQECM010000026.1:0-27557 GCF_027669965.1 Candidatus Collinsella stercoripullorum
CGGGTCCGCTCGCCTCCGGGGTCCCCGCCGATGCCCCGGCGCCGGGACGGGCGTCGGCATCGGCGCCGCCCGCCGTCCGCGCGGCGGCGCCCGTCCCCACCACGGCGGCGGGGTACTTCTCGCCCGTCTCCTGCTTGAGGACCGGGCGCTTGGTGGATTTCCTGGCCATGGGTCAGCCTCCGATCTGGGACATGAAGCGCGCCGTCCCGTCGGTCGTCTCGTGCTCGAGCGGCTTGCGCGCGATGGCGGTGCGGTAGATATCGAGCACGCGGCCGTCGTCGCCGGCGCGCAGCGCCTCGCGGACGGGGTACTCGTCATCCGAGAACAGGCAGGGGCGCAGGGTGCCGTCCGCCGTGAGCCGCAGGCGGTTGCAGCGGCTGCAGAAATGGTTGGACATGGCGGAGATGAACCCGACCGTCCCCGCGGCGCCCGGGAACCTCCAGTACCGCGCCGGCCCCGCGCCGTCCGGCCCCGCGCCGTCGACGGGGACGAGCCCGCCGATGCCCGCGGCCTCCCCGGCGGCGGAGATCGCCTCGCGCAGCTCGTCGGAGGGCACGATGTCGCTCGCGTCCCATGCCTCGGGGTGCAGCTCGGGCGCGGCGCCGCTCCGGCCGGGCGGGCAGTGCGGCTCGTTTTTGCAGGCCGCCATGGTCTCCTCGTTGCCGATGGGCATGTACTCGATGAAGCGCACGTGCACGGGGCGGTCGAGTGAGAGCCGGGCGAGCCCGAGGGCGTCCTGGTGCAGGCGGCGCACGACCACCGTGTTCACCTTCACCGGATGGAAGCCGTACGCGAGCGCGGCGTCGATGCCCGCCATCGCCTGCTCCAGCCGCCCCAGGCGCGTGATGCGCGAGAACTGCGCGGGGTCGAGGGTGTCCAGCGAGATGTTCACGCGGTCGAGCCCGGCGTCGCGCAGGTCGTCGGCCATGCGCGGCAGCAGCGCGCCGTTGGTGGTGAGCGAGATGTCCTCGATCTCGGGGATGGCCCGGATCGAGCGGATGAGCGGGACGATCCTGTGCGAGACGAGCGGCTCGCCGCCCGTCAGGCGAATCCGGCGGATGCCCTCCCGCGCGACCAGGGCCACGAAGCGCGCGATCTCCTCGGCGCTGAGCAGCTCCTCGTGGGAGCGCGCGGCGACCCCCTCTGCGGGCATGCAGTACACGCACCGGTAGTTGCACTTATCGGTGACGGAGATGCGCAGGTAGGTTATGCTGCGGCCGAAGCCGTCGCGGAGCTCGCGGGTTCCCAAAGTCGTGCGGCCCTTTCTCGGCGGATGGTCCTCATCCAAGGATAGCACCGATTCCGCGGACACCCTCCCCGCCGCTTCGGAGGGCGGGGCGCGGGGCAGCGGCGGGCGACGGGGGCGTCCGCCGCGGGGACGCGATTGCCGGCAGGTGCGGAGGCGGGGGAGCGCCCGGCGCCGCGGGGCGCGGGGGCGCCGGATCCCGACGAAGCGCGTCGCCATCCGGGCGATGGGGTGCGGGGGTCTGTGGTAGCATGTCCTCCCAAAGCGGGCTTCGACGCGAACGGGGAGGGCGAACGGTCCATGGCGGTATAGGGGAGGATCCGACGGGCACATCGTGCCGATGTTAAAGGGGGCCGTCCGCTCGACGGTGCCCCGTCTCACGCGTCCCCTCGTTACCAAGGAGCCCCCATGTCACCCTTGCGTTCCCTCGCATCCTTCTCCCCCGATCTCTCCTCCCAGGTCAGAAACCTGGTCGCTTTGCGCTTCTGCCTGTTCCTCGGCGCCATGAGCAGCTATTTCATCGGCGTGATGGGGACCCTCACCTTCGCCATGGGCGGGGGCGTGGGACAGAACGCCATGGCCGTCGCCCTGCTCAACCTGTTCCAGATGGTGGGCAACGCATCCGGCGGGAGCTTCCTGGACCGTCGCGGCCCCTGCCGGCATCTCCGCTGGGTCGTGGCGCTGCTCGCCGTCTGCGGCCTGCTGTTCCAGGTGGTCGCCACCTCGTCGACCGGCGTGCTCGTCGGCGCCGCGTTCTTCGGCTTCTGCTGGGGCGCGAGCGACATGGTGGCGCGCTCCTACCCGGCCTACCTGTCCGACGACCCCGACGAGCTGAAGCGCATCAACTCCCTCGTCATGCTGGCGAGCAACGCCGCCATCGTCATCGGGCCGGTCGTGGGCGGCCTCATCGCCCTGCTCGGGTCCACCCAGGCGGTCTTCCTGTTCCTGTCGGCGTGCTCGCTGCTCGCGCTGGTCCCGGGGCTGCGGTTCCGACCGCTCGTCGAGCCCGCCGACGAGCCCGTCGCGCAGCCGACCGAGGCCGACCGCGCGGCCGACGCGCCCGAGCCGACCTCGCGCGACGCCGCGCTCGCCGGCTTCCAGACCATCTTCTCGTCCCGCGCCCTCACCCTGCTGTTCTGGTCCACGATGCTGTGCTTCCTGGGATACAGCGCGTTCGACCCCCTCGAGTCGCTCTACTACCGCGACGTGCTGCGGGTCGGTGCGGAGTGGATGGGATGGCTGTCGGCCGCGGCCGGCGTCGGCGGCATCCTGGGCACGGCGCTCGCCGGGCTGATCCCCGGCCGCCACATGAACGTCCGGACCCTGCTTGCCGTGCTCGCCAGCATGGGCGCGGGGTGCGTGCTCTACGTGGCGACCTCCTCGCCGTGGGTCGCCATGGCGGGGCAGCTCGCCCTCGGGGTGTTCAACGGCGCGTTCGTGCCCATCCGCGACACGCTCGTCCAGATGCACACCCCGCTCGCGCGCGTAGGGCGGGTGAGCGCCGCGATGCTCATGGGCTACAACGTGGCGGGCGTGGTCCCGCTGCTGTGCGCGCCCGTTCTGGCGCGGATATTCGGCGTGCAGGGGACGCTCGTCGGCGCGTCGGTCGTGGTGACCGTCGTCCCGATCGCCATCCTGCTCGTGCGCGGTCGGGCGCTCGCCGCCATGGTCGCCGACGAGGTGTAGCGCCCGTCGATTCCGTCCGGGCCGCTCCCGCGGCGGTATCGGGGTCCCGCGGCCGGCCGCCCCGCCGTCGGGGGCTGCGGTCGGGGGCGGGTGCAGATGGCGGACGGCGCGGCCCCGCACCCGGGGTGCGCGGATGCGTGGTAAGCTGGCGGGGCCGCAGACGCCGACGCACCCGGGAGGACCCATGGAGAAGATCGCCAGCTTCACCGTCGACCACCTGACGCTCGAGCCGGGCGTCTACGTCTCGCGCATCGACCGCGACCCGGATACGGGCGCGGCGGTCACCACCTTCGACCTGCGCCTCACCGCCCCCAACCGCGAGCCGGTCATGAACACTGCCGAGTGCCACACCATCGAGCACCTGGGCGCCACCTTCCTGCGCAACCATCCCGTGTGGGCGCCGCGCGTGGTGTACTTCGGGCCCATGGGGTGCCGGACCGGCTTCTACCTCGCGGTGTTCGGCGAGGTGGGCGCCGAGGAGGTCCTGCCTCTCGTGCGCGAGCTGTTCGCCTTCGTCCGCGGCTTCGACGGGGAGATTCCCGGTGCCCGCCCGGAGGAGTGCGGCAACTACCTGGACCAGAACCTGCCGATGGCGCGGTGGCTGGCGGCGCGCTTCATCGAGCGCGACCTCGACCGCGCGGACGGGCCCCGTCTGAGTTACCGGTAGCCGGTCGTTCCGACGATCCATCGGCCGCCCCGTGAGGGCGGTCCGGTGCCAGAGCGCCGTCCCCGGCGGTGCTCCACGAGTTCGAGATCATCGCAGGGGAGCGAAGCTCCGGGGCCGGCGCTTCGTCCCCGGCGGTGCTCCCATGGGGCGATCGCCCCTGCGATCGAGGCTCGCCCGCTCCGCGTCCCGCCTCCCGCGCGCGGCTCACCCCGGTTGCCCGGGCACGGGGAGATGGGTGTAGGGCAGCGAGCGCTCGATGAACCGCGCGCTCTCCTCGCAGCTCGCCGCGCAGACGCAGCTGAACAGGACATCCAGCACGAACTTCGGCAGGACACGCCGACTTCGTGACCGTTGGGCTGGATGATGACGGCCTTTGGAACGCTTTCTCGCATCTCGGCCTTGTGGAGAGCGCTACAGTTAGTCATCACTAGCATCATCGGAACCGTTCAGCACATCCGGGACCGACCGGAGCGCCAGTGAGGAGTGCACTCATGGGTCTGTTCGACATGTTCAAGAAGAAGTCCGAACCCGCCGCGCCCGCCGGCCCCGCGCCGGTGTCCGCCCAGGCCGCGCCCGACACGCTGTGCGCGCCCGTGTCCGGCCGCGTCATCAAGATGACCGACGTCCCCGACCCGGTCTTCTCCGGCGAGGTCGTGGGCAAGGGCTGCGCCATCTGGCCGGATGACGAGACGGTCTACGCCCCCATCTCGGGCACGGTGGCCGTCACCATGGGCCATGCGGTGGGCATCACCGGCGACGACGGCGTCGAGGCGCTCGTCCACATCGGCGTGGACACCGTGGACATGGAGGGCCGCGGCTTCACCGGCTTCGTGAAGCAGGGCGACAAGGTCGTCGCCGGCCAGCCTGTCATCAAGATGAGCCGCGCCGCCATCGCCGAGGCCGGCCACCCCGACTGCGTGGTGCTCGCCGTCTCCAACACCGCCGAGTTCGCGGACGTCCAGCTCGCCGTCGACCCGGAGTCGACCGTTCCCGCCGGCGCAGCCGTCGCGAAGGTCGTGCGCTGACCGATCGCATCTTCGTGACGCCGCGCCGGGTGCCGGCGGGTCCGTCCGTCCCGGGCGCCGCCCGCGCCCGCCGACCGCACCCCGCCCCGTCCGTTTCGTCGGCGTAAACGCCCCGTCGGGTCGCGCCCGGCGGGCGCATAGTTGAGCGGGAGCCGGGCGCGCCCGGTTTCCCGTATCCGACACCAGGAGGTACCGCCATGATCAAGTTCCAGCATCTCATCGAGGCCGAGGAGGGGCTGCACGCGCGCCCCGTCGCCGACGTCGCCTACACCCTCAACAACTGCTCGAGCGACGTGCAGATCACGTTCAACGGCAAGACGGCCTCGGGCCGCGACCTCATGGAGATGCTGTCTCTCGACGCCAACAAGGGCGACATCATCGACGTCCTGATCGTGGGCGGCAACGAGGAGGAGACCCGCGAGGAGCTGCTCAAGGTGCTTCCGTAAGGGGATCGGTCGCGGCCGCGGCCCGTCGCGCGATCGCCGACGGCGCCTTGCGGCGCGCGTCCGTCCGATAGGGGCGCCCCGTCCCTTGCGCTACGGCGACCCCGTCCGTTTCCGAATGTGTTCGGTGCGGCGCTCCATCATGCTGGAGCGCCGCACTTGCGTATAATGGGGTGCACATCGACGTTAAGACCTGAAGGGGGAGCGCCCATGGCACTCACCGAAGCCGACGTGCGCGGCATCGCGGACTACGCCCGCATCGCGCTCGAAGGGCCCGAGCTCGAGGAGATGACCGCCTACCTCAACGACGCGGTCGACATGCTCGCGCCCGTGCTCGCATACGACCTGCCCGACATCGAGCCGACCTTCCATCCCATCGGCGACCTCGCCAATGTGATGCGCGAGGACGAGGAGCTGGGTCGGCGCGACCTGCCGCTCGAGACGGCGCTCGAGAACGCCGCGAGCACGCGCGAGCGCTACTTCCGCGTGCCGTCGATCCTGGGGGAGGGCGATCGCTGATGGCATCCATCGACACCCTGACCGCCGCCCGCATCGCCGCCGGCGTCCGCGCGGGGGAGTTCTCCGCGCGCGAGGTCGCCGAGGCCTCCCTGGACGCCATCGAGGCGCGCGACGGCGCCGTGCAGGCGTTCCTGCAGGTCGTCCCCGAGCTCGCCCTCGAGGCCGCCGACCGCATCGACGCGGCCCGCGCCGCCGGCGAAAAGCTGCCCCCGCTCGCCGGCGTCCCCTTCGCCATCAAGGACAACATGAACCTCGTGGGCACCCGCACCACCTGCGCCTCGCGCATGCTCGCCGATTACGAGAGCGTCTACACGGCCACGTGCGTCCAGCGCATGCTCGATGCCGGCTGCCTGCCGGTGGGCAAGGCGAACATGGACGAGTTCGCCTTCGGGTCGTCCACCGACAGCTCGGCCTTCCACCCCACCAACAACCCGTGGGATACCGAGCGCGTCCCCGGCGGCTCGTCGGGCGGCTCCGCTGCGGCGGTCGCCGCGGGCGAGGTCCCGCTCTCGCTCGGCTCCGATACCGGCGGCTCGATCCGCCAGCCCGCCGCGCTGTGCGGCGTGGTGGGGATGAAGCCCACCTATGGCGCCGTCTCGCGCTACGGCGTGGTCGCGTTCGGGTCCTCGCTCGACCAGGTCGGCCCGTTCGCGCGCACGGTCGAGGACGTGGCGCTCGCCATGGGCGCGCTCACCTGCGCGGGGCGCGACCCGTACGATGGCACGAGCCAGGATTGCCCGGTGGACTTCCTCGAGCACCTGGAGGACCCCATCGAGGGCCGGCGCGTGGGCATCATCCCGGCGTTCATGGAGGCCGAGGGCCTGACTTCCGAGGTCCGCGCCGCGGTCGAGTCCGCAGCCTCCGCCCTCGAGGCGCAGGGCGCCGAGCTCGTCGAGGTCGACCTGCCGCATCTGGACGCCGCCATCGCCGCCTACTACGTCATCGGGCCCGCCGAGGCGTTCTCCAACCTGGCGCGCTTCGACGGCATCCGCTACGGCTACCAGGAGGAGGGGTGCGCCAACCTGGCGGACCAGAGCTCCCGGTCCCGCGCCCACGGCTTCGGGGCGGAGGCCAAGCGCCGCCAGCTGCTCGGCGCCTACCTGCTGTCCTCCGGCGTGTACGACAAGTACTACTATGCCGCGCAGAAGGCGCGCACGCTCATCACGCGGGACTACGCCGCGGCATGGGACCGCTGCGACGCGATCCTCATGCCCGCGAGCCCGCGCACGGCCTTCCGGCACGGGGAGATCTCCGATCCCACCCAGATGTACCTGTCCGACCTGTACACCATCTCGATCAACATCGCCGGCAACGGCGGCATCACGGTGCCGGTGGGGCTCGGTGCGGACTCGGGGCTGCCGGTGGCGGCCCAGCTCGTCGGTCCCGCCTTCAAGGACCGCACGCTGCTCATGTTCGCCCGCGCCCTGGAGCGCGGCCTCGCCGACGCCGCGACGGGCGCCCCCGTGCTCTCCGTCGCGCCGGATTTCGCCGGGAAGGGGGGTGAGCTCGCATGAAGGAGCTCTCCGAGGTCCTCAAAGACTGGGAGGCCGTGATCGGTCTGGAGATCCATACCGAGCTTACGAGCCTCGATACCAAGATGTTCTGCGACTGCAGGCTCAGCCATGACGACGAGCCGAACGCCAACGTGTGCCCGGTGTGCCTGGGCCTGCCCGGGGCGCTGCCCGTGCCCAACAAGCGCGCGATCGAGAGCATCGTGAAGGCCGGTCTCGCCACCAACTGCGAGATCCAGAAGCGCTCGATGTTCTACCGCAAGCACTACTTCTATCCGGACATGGCCAAGAACTTCCAGACCACCCAGGGGCCGCTCGCCTTCTGCATGCACGGCCGCCTGGACCTCGAGGTCACCGGACGCGGCGCCGCCGAGCGCCCGGAGTGCGCCTTCGGCGAGGCCGAGGCCGAGAGCCTGGCGAGCGCGAGCGCCAACGCGGTCGGCCTGTCCACCGCCATGGCCCAGCAGATGCGCTCCGAGTCGACCGGGGCGGCCGACGCAGCCGGGTCGCCGGCGCGCGGCGGCTCGGCCCTGGCGGGCATGAGCGGGTACGACACCGCGGGGATCGCCGTCCCGGTGCGCCGCGACGACGGCTCCTACACCGTTCCCATCCGCATCCTGCGCATCCACATGGAGGAGGACGCCGCCAAGATGGTGCACGTCGGCGGCGAGGAGGGCCGCATCGGCGGCGCGGCGGAGAGCCTCGTGGACTACAACCGCTGCGGCACGCCGCTCATCGAGCTCGTGACCGAGCCCGACCTCCGCACGCCCGAGGAGGCGCGCCTGTTCATGGAGAAGCTGCGCCGCATCTTCCTCACGCTCGGCATCTCCGACTGCTCCATGGAGAACGGGTCCATGCGCTGCGACGGCAACGTCTCGCTGCGCCGCCGCGGCGAGACCCGCCTCGGCACCAAGACCGAGCTCAAGAACCTCAACTCCTTCAAGGCGCTGCACGACGGCCTCGCCTACGAGATCTGCCGTCAGGCCGAGGTGCTCGAGGAGGGCGGCATCATCTACCAGGAGACGCGTCATTGGGAGCCGGGCCGCAAGCGCACGGTCGTGATGCGCGTCAAGGAGACGGCGGACGACTACCGCCTGTTCCCCGATCCCGACCTGGCGCCGTTCGATCTGACCGACGAGTTCATCGAGCACTGCCGCGCCGAGATCCCCGAACTGCCCGATGCCAAGCGCGACCGCTACGAGGCCGAGTTCGGCATCAAGCGCGCCGACGCCGAGCAGATCGCCGGCGACCCCGAGACCGCTGCGTTCTTCGAGGAGTCGGCCGCAGGCCTGTCCGGCAAGCCGGCGCAGGCGGTGGCGAACCTTATCGTGAACGAGCTCGCCGCCTACCTGAAGGGCGTGGAGGGCGGCATCGCGGATTGCGGCATCGCGCCCGCGCAGATCGCCTCGCTCGCCAAGCTTCTCGCCGAGGACGCCATCAGCTCCAACCAGGCGCACGAGGTCTTCGGCCTCATGGCCGAGTCCGGCGATGACCCGGAGAAGATCGTGGACGAGCGCGGCATGCGCCAGGTGAGCGATACCGGGGCGCTCCAGCCCATCGTGGACGAGGTGCTCGAGCGCTGCGCGGACCAGGCGCAGCAGTACCGCGACGGCAACACCAAGGTGCTCGGCTTCCTGGTGGGGCAGTGCATGAAGGCGAGCCGTGGCCAGGGCAACCCCAAGCTGTTCAACGAGTTGCTGCGCGAGGCGCTCGGGTAGCCTGTCGTTTACGCTGGGCTTCCGCTTGCGAAGCCCGCCTGAGTGCGGGGCATCTGGATATATCCGGACGGGGCTCCGATGCCGTGGAGTCCCGTATGCCGCAATCGCGTCTTAAGCCGAGGTAAGGGTTTTCCCGCCTTGGCTCATTTAGAGGCGTAGCCGTGCTTCGGCACGATATGATATGGCCGTTTGACGATATAGGAGGTTAAACGGTGATAGATATCTCTGGATGCAAACCCGGAATCATCGTGGCAGGCGCCTTCGCCCTTGCCTGCATGGGCGTTTCGGGCTGCGCTCCTCAAAGCGATGCTGCCGGCAGTGCCGGCAGCGGGAGCGTCGCCGAGACTGCGGCGATAGGTGCAAGGCAGGACGCGGGCGGAACGCCGACGTCGACCGCGATCTCCTTTGACTCGGAAGGCTATCTTACGCCTGACGAGAAATGGGCGTCGTATGACGATGGCTCGGATCTGCTCGATATCGCCGAGGCGAACGTCTACGCCAATGCCGTGACCTCTCGGCTTACCGTCAATGCGGATTCAGCCTCGTTCGCGTCCGAGATGACGCCCGATGACATCGCCCTTATCGGCGGGCTCGCCTCGTGGTCGGTCGAGGAGGTCGAGCGGACATCTGATACCCAGGTGGTCGTGACCCTGAGCAATCCCGACAGCGGATACGCCGCCGAGGGCAGCGCCTCGACAGCGGGTCTGGTGTTTGCCGACGGCTCCATCGAGATCGCGGACGGAGATGGGGCGCAGCCGACAGGCGAGGTCACCGTCACGATTCCGTATGTTCATCCGTATCTGGCGATCGACGTGCAGGAGACGCGCTCCTCCGATTCCGAGACCGTCTATCGCTTCGTCGCCAGCGACTTTGTATTCGCAGACGATCTTTCTGCAGACGATTTTCAGGTGGTCGCCGAGCACATGCCCGAGGGCATGGAGGCCCCGCGCGTCGTAGCCGCCGAGCTGATCAACGAGTTTGAATGCGAGGTCACGGTCACCGGCGACGCTACCGCCGAAGATGCGCCCCACCACTACGCCGCCTTGGTCCTGTCCGCTGACGCCTCGGGTACAGGTGGAACCGTCGGAACGTCGCTGCTCGTTCCCGACGTGTGGACCGACGTTCAACTGAGCGAGGTCGATGGTCTCGACGCGACTGCCCTCATGATGGGCTCGGACGCAGACGTTCTATCCGACGATCCGTCGGGTACCAAGGTGGGCACGGCGGTGTTCGAGGTGACGGTCTACAATTCGGACGAGCTCGCCTCAGGTGACAACACCCATGTGCGGGTGGGGACCGGCGGCGGCTCGCTTGTCGACCTCGAGTCGGCGACGCTCAGCGCGACCGATGACGGGCGCACCTTGCTTACGGTCGATTGCGGCGAGGTTCGCGAAGCCCTGGGCGAGGAGGCGGACTCGCTTCCCTATGCCGTGCTCGACATCGATGTCTCCGCGGTCGACCATGCTTCTGAGGGCTCCGATGACCCGTATCGCGCGGCGGTTCTGCTGCCGCTCACGTATGAGTACTTCGCCTCGTCCAGCGACGTGATGGAGACGCTGGAGGCATCGTCGTCGGTGGACGGCACCGCCCTGGTGACGACAGGCAGCACGCTGTCCGTCGCATCCATGGAAGTGGGCGGCAGCGCGCTCCACTCCATCTCGGCGAGCGACACCGCTGCATCCGTCTCGTCGAGCGTCGCCTCGGGGCTTCTCGACAAAGCCAAAACCGCCCTGGGCGCCATCTCGGGTATTCCCTGGGGCCGCGCCATCGCACAGCTCGCGCCGGACGCACCGCTCGCCGATCCGTCCAATGCCATGCTGTACCAAAAGCTCAACGAGGCAATCGCCATGTTGAACACCATCAACGAGACGACGGTCAAGACCCTCGAGACCGTGAAGGCAAATTACGATGCCAGCATCGTGAACGATGCGAACAAGACCATCAGGCGCATCCAGTCCGACTGCACCCTGCTCAACGACTGGTATCTCAAGATCCTCGCAGCTCCTGCCGGTTCGGAGCGCACCGCGGTGGCGGATGCCGCCATGGCCGCCCAGTCGGGCACGATCAACGACCTGTTCCTGAGCATGGAGGAGCTCTACGGCCTGCTTGAGCATGCCGATGCCCGCACCGGCAAGGGCCTGCTGCCGGTGTACCTGAGCATGGCCGAGGCCTCGAACAACTGGGAGGGCCAGGCGGTGAGCTCCTATCGCGTTCTGACAGCGGAGGTCGCCACCATTTGGCGAAGCGCCACGGAGATGACCTATGTCGTATGCGGGTCTTCCTCCCAAGCGGAGTCCTATCGCTCGATGCTCAACGCCCTTGAGGATAATACCAAGCAGGTTAACGGCATCATTACGGCAGCCGATCTGCCCGATTCCACCTATATGACGAAGAGCTGGAAGTTCACCTCCAACGGCGTCGGCGATCTGGTGAACATCGCCGCCGGTTCGACGTACGCGTACAAGTGCATCTACACCGGTGAGTGGTATATCGTCGTCAGGGGCGATCAGACGACGCGCGGCTGGGACGATCCGTGGTATAGCAGCAAGAGGAAGGGCGGCTTTTATACCTACACCGTCAACGGACCGTTCTGCACGCTGACCGGCGGCGACAAGAGCGCTTTCAAGAGTACCTGGAGCTCGATGTATCTCACCACCGCTCAGGCGAAAGGCATGGTCGAGGCCAGCCATTCGGGTACGGAGTCGCTGCAATCTCAGATCGATTCCTTTGCGGGCGAAGGGACGGTGCCCGCCTCCGTGCTCACGAGTGCCGGTTTCGGCAACAAGGGCCTCGAGGTGAATGGCAGCCAGATTCGCAACGACCATAAGTTCGATACCTTCGGTTCCGACGCCGGGAAGTCGACGTTTACCGCCGACCAGATTCACTACAAGGCGTATGAGACCGATCGCGTCTTCAAGAAGAACGTGAAACATTTCGAGTCCTCGACAGCACTTAGCGAGATATGTGCGCTGGCGAAGGTTGCGGTGTAAGGTGCAAGTCGGGAAGATCACGAGCTGACAAGGGGACAAGGGGCACACATGGGTTTCAGATGGTTCGATTATGTGGCAAAAGGCGGCAAGGCGCTCCTTTGCTCGCTCGCCCTGTTGGCGGCTGCGACCGCATCGATCGGTACGGCATACGCCGACGAGTGGGCAGATAGCCTCGCCCAGATGCTCTCCGACAGCAAAGAGTTCACCTCTGATGAGCTGACTCCGGTACCCGGCGAGGCGATCGTCGTATTCCGCACCGATGCGTCGGCACGCTCCGCCCGAACCCTCGATGATGCCGCGGCTTCGCTGTTTGCCGATGCCGGCTATACGGTCGAGGGCACCGTGGACCTGTCTGCTCCCGACGAGCTAGCGACGTACGCCGCCGACTCGTCGGGGGACAGCGAGGGGGCGGACACCTCGCTTCCCCAGGGCGCCGACCTGTGCGTGGCGCTGGTATCGCGTGAGGGCGCCGATACCGATGCGCTCGTGGCGGAACTCGAGGAAATCGAGGGTGTCGAGCTCGCGGCTCCAAATTACCGCCGCTCGATAGCTTCCGTTCCGAACGATACACTCTATGGGCTTCAATACGGCATGCACGACTCGTCAGCTTCCGATGGCGGTGCCGGGATCTCGCTGCCAACCGCGCTTGATAAGGATGCCCAGTCGAGCGATGCACGGGACAACATCGTCGCGGTTCTTGACACCGGTGTCGATTACACGCATCCCGATCTGCAAGACGTCATGTGGAGCGATCCGGGCGACTTGGGGCTACCGAGCACCGAGGGCGCCTGTGGCTATGATGTCGCCGACGGTGACAGCGACCCCATGCCCGCCAGATACTTCGCCACTTCGCACGGCACCCATTGTGCCGGTGCCATCGCGGCCGCGACCAACAACAACGAGGGCGTGACAGGCGTTGCCCAGCACACGAAGATCATGGCGGTCAAGATAAGCTCCGATGACGACGCATCCGGTTCTTTCAGCGACTTTGACCTCGTTGCGGGATACGGGTATGTGATTCAAGCCGCTGTGGCGGGGGAGAACGTTGTGGCAATCAGCGGTTCGTGGCACGTGGGACCGTACTCCCCTGTCATCGACTACGCTATCAACCAGGCTGGCAAGGCCGGCGTCATGTCGATTCTCGCCGCGGGCAACGATGGAGTCGACTTGGATGACTCGACCATCTACGGTGCGACCGTGCATATCGAGTCCCCCTATGCCATCATCGTCGCGGCGAGCGATCGCGACAACGAGCTCGCCGCTTTCTCCAACTGGAACTCCACGGATGTCGATGTCGCGGCTGCGGGCGCATACGATCTGTCCTGCGTATCCACGGAGGCGTCGGCCGTGTTCTTCAACGCCGAGCTCTCCCACGAGGCGGGCAAGGACCTCGGATGCTATGACGAGCTTGGGGAGCTGTACCGCGAGGGCAAGCTGTCAGTCTCGCTCTACGACGCCATGAATCCGGGCGCTCCGGTCGATCAGGATCTTGCGGACCGCGCCCTGCATCTCGAGGAGACCGCCGACGGCAAGCTCAGGCTCACGATCGATCCCGAGGTGATCGACCTGTCGCTGAACGGCAGGTATTATGTCGTGCTCTCCTGGCGGACCGATAATCCCTTCAAGGGCGGGACGGGAGATCCAAGCGATTACGCCGCCTCCCTTTCCATGGAGCTTGAATGCGGCGGCGGTGGCCTCGTCCAGGTGCAGATGGCCGACTCGAAAGGCAATGAGCTGCTGTCCCAGGCGGTTGGAACGCAGGCGGTGCTCGATAACTCGATTCCCCTCACCTCATCAGGCGGCTCTACCGTGATCGCGGTCAACGATACGGACGAGCAGCTTACCGTACGGGCTATGGTCATGCTCACGCAGGATGCCTCCTCGGCCGCTCCTTCGTGCACACTGGGGGCGTTCGGTATCGGTCTCGTGGACGAGTGCTACGTCCCCTATGGGTATATGAGCGGCACCTCCATGGCTACGCCGTTGATCGCCGGCGCGTACGCTCAGCTCGCCTCGGCGTTTCCGCAGGAGTCCGCGCTTGAGCTGAGAGGCCGTCTGCTCGGCGCGACCGATGCCTTGGAGGAATCCGTCGATGCGAGCGGCGAGACCAAGCATATCGCCACCGATGGCCGCTTCACCTTCGAGAAGGCCTTCGACGAGTCCTCCTTAAACGCCACTACGTGGGGTATTGAGGTGGACGTCGAGACCGGTGCCGCAGTGCTGCACGGCAGGTCCCTCAACGGCGCGCAGCTCGTGGTCGATGGTGAGCCCGTTTCCGCAGAGGCCCAAGACGAGGGCTACGAGCTCGCTTTCTCGGTGTCCGCATCCAAGCTCGATGGCGGGCTGCATGAGTTCGAGGTGATCGATGCTGCAAGCGGAAGGAGCCATCGCGCCGTCTACTCGCTTCCCCAAGCGCAAGATAAGGGGCTGGTCTCCATCGACGAGGTCGCCGCTTTGCCGGCGTTGCCGGGCGATGCCTCGCAGGGCACCCTGATCGCCTCCGCCGATACGCTTTTCTATGCCGACCGTACCGGTTCGTTTCTGTATTCCATCGATCCCGATTGTCCTGAGGATGGCTGGCGGGAGCTTGCGGCCCCTGGACGCTCGTATGCCACCACGCCCGGCGCGGACGTTGCCGGTTCGCAGACCCTGATCTCGTACGGGTATCTCGACGGCAAGATCTACGCGCTCGGGTTTGACGCCCGCACGGGAAGCGCCGGTGACGATATCGCGCTGTTCCAGGCGACGTACGACATCGCCGACGATACCTGGAGCGCCTATCAGGAAGTGGCTCGCGTACCCGCGTCGTTTATGAGCGAGCTGAGCGTGGATAGCGTGTTGACCCCCGTGGCCCACCGCGGCTCGCTGGAGCTCGCTGCCGTCATCGAGCGCGCCTCCTCCTTCGGCGGTTCATCCGATACGCTGTATCGGTTCGAGCTCGACGCGGCCGAGGGCACGTGGTGCTGCACCGAGCTCCCCTTGGCAGACGATGACGCACGGCCCTTTGCGCTGGTGTCCTCCGACGAGCTGCATCTCGTTTCCGTCTCATCCGGCGGTGCGAGCGAAATTCGCACCCAGCTCGACGACGGGACGTGGAGCGATGCCATGCCGGCGTCGAACTTCCCCGACCTCACGGAGTCGTCGTTAGCCGATCTGTTCAAGTCTGTTACGTTCGCATCCGGTTCCGGTCTGGTGTTGGCGGGCCGTCCGATTACAGGCTTTGGAACCCTGGGGGCGCTGGATGTCGAGGGGGCATCGTGGAGTGGTCTGGGGACGCTGTCTGCAGGCACCTTCGCCAGCCCCGTGATCGGGGCCGGCGCGATGCTGGGGGACACGGTGTATCTCTGTGCTCTCGACATGGACGCCGATGCGCCTATCCAGGGCTCGCTCGTGGCGCTCGATCGGACCGCGACCAGTGCGCTGAGCTCGGTGTCCGCGCAGGCATCAGTTCGGGTAGAGGGATGCGGCAGCGCACAGGTTGCGGATTGGCGCGAGTCGGGTTCGTCTGCGGTGTCATCTCGCCTGCATGATACCGTGACGTTCTCCGTTCAAGCGGATACGGGATATCGCTTCGTCGGCTGGTTCGACGGGACGGGGGCGCTGGTTTCAAAGGACGCCTCCTTCAGTTCGTCTCTGCTGGGAGATATGCAGCTGACAGCCCGATTCGAGCAGGACGGCTCCGGTTCCTCCCAAGATGGGAATGAGGGCACAGATCCAGATGGCGGCACTGACGAGCCCTCCGTCGACGGTGACAACGACGAGTCTTCCGTCGATGGAGGCCAGGATGAAGATGACGGTTTGCTCGCGCAGACGGGCGATACCGTCCTGCCGCTTTTGCTTGTCTGTCTCGGCGCCGCCACCATTACCTTCGCCGCTGTCGTCGCGCTGCGCTGCCGTCGCTAGGTGTCCCGCATCGTGATACGACGCATTTACGCCGATAGCCCATATGCTTTCGGTTGGCATGCGTTCGTATCCGTTCATGCGGTTTCGGTCTACAACCGGGCGCCATCGGCGCCCCGCGGCAGTCTGTGCTGCATGCGTCGTCCGGGGATGCGGCATCGTGGGCTCCGATGGGAGGCGGGGTCACGGCGTAGAAAGTATTCGATATTCGGAGAGGCTATATACGTATGCGTGCTGCACATGAGGACAACGCCGGTCCGCGCCGCGCAAGCAGGCGGCTGATTGCCGCGTGCGCCGGTTTGGCAGTGGCCGCGATGGCATTCTCCCCTGTATCGGCGCTGGCCGATACAGGGGACGCATCGTATGCCAGTGCGGTGGAGCAGCTGGAAGAGACCCTCGATGCATCCCGTTCTCTCAACGAGGAGATGTGTCGCGTGCGCGAAGATGGCGCGATTATCATGCTCAATCGTGCTGGGTCCTATTCCGGTGCGGCCTCGCTCCAGATCGACGTGCCCATCAGCCACATCTCCAGCTTCGCCTCGGTCAAAGACCAACGGACCCTCAATTCCTGCTGGGCGTATGCGGGCATCTCCTCGCTCGAATCGTCCTATCTATTGCAGCACGGAATCGACGCCCAGCGCACGGACGCCGTCGATTTCTCGGAGGCCCAGGTGGTCTTCGGCACGTTCAATGGGGAGACGTCCGACGGGTCACTGACGGGTGAGCAGCTGCAGACTGCGGACAACGACCATCTGATCGCATACGATGGCGCCTACGGTTACGGCACGCCGGGAAACTGGCTTTTCGTTGCACGTACCCTGGCGGCCGGAAGAGGCGTTTCGCTCGAGAGCGACGTTCCCGTTCTCGGCGAGGAGGATTGGGTCGATGTGGAAGGCACGGCTGAGAGCGCGGCTCTCCAATACTCGCTCAGTCGGTTTCGCCTCGACGCAGCTTGGGGACTTCCCGAGCTGAATGTCCCGGACGATCTCGAGGGATCCGTCGCGTCCACCCATCGAGATGAGTCCGTGCTCGCCCTGTGGAAGCAGGCCATCTTGGAACAGGGATCGGTATCTGTGCTCTATCAGGCGGTTGGCGTTGATTACAACATGCTCTACTACCATCCGGATGCATCCTATTGGGACGTCTCCGATGCAGACAATGCGCCCGAGGCCGTCACCGATCGCCTGCAGCCGAACTACTGGATTTACAACCCGGCGGTGATCGACGAGGGCGGTGTGACGAGCGGCCACGTGGTGAGCCTCGTCGGGTGGGACGATGCGTACTCGCGCTGGAACTTCGCGACCCCACTTATCGACGGCGACGGCGTCGAGCGCGACTACGACCCGGACATCGCGCAGGTTGAGGAGCGCGGAGGCGAACGCTACATCGTTCCCAAGGGCGACGGCGCGTTCATATTCAAAAATTCGTGGGGAGAAGGTATAGAGGACGGCGAGGGAGAAGAGTACACGCTGGGCAACGACGGCCTGTTCTACGTCTCCTATTGGGAAAAAAGTCTGACCAGCCCGGCCGTGTTCATGCTCGATTCGGCTTCCGACGGGTCGTCCTACGACATCATCCAGCAGTATGATGGCAGCGTCGTGGATGCGTATACCTCATTCGGTGATGCCGCTTTCGACGGTGCGAACGTGTTCACCGCCGAGACCGATCAGGATCTCGAGGCGGTCGCGGTTTGGATCGGTGGCGACGATGTCGAAATGAGGATTCGCGTATACGCCGATCTCGAAGACCCGACCGATCCCCAGAGCGGGACGCTGGTATATGACCGGAAGGAGTACTCTGCCTACATGGGATACCAGACTATCGTCCTGGATAAGTCGGTGCGGTTAGCGGCGGGCGAGCAATTCAGCGTCGTGGCGAGTTTCACCACAACTGATCTGTCGGGAGCCGAAGAAGCCTTCCTTCCGGTGGAGTGCTCGGCGAGCGTGTACGGCGATGTCGACGTCAAGGTCGATGCGGGTCAGAGTTTCATCTCCCAGTCGCCTGCCGACGCGGAAGATAGGATCTGGGTTGACGTCGTCGACCTCTATCAGGACTCGGAGATTTGCTCGGGCAACCTCGCCATCAAGGCGCTCTCCAATCCGATCGACGAGGACGATGAAAGCGGTTCGGGACAGGACGACGGCAAGCCCGATGCAGGCGAGGGCGATCAGGGTGAGAGCGGCCAGCAGACAGGCGCGACCGATGGGAAAGACCCGGATAGCGAAGCTCATGCTGGCGATAAGCCCACGACGAGCGACGAAGCGCTCGCTGCGACCGGCGATGCCGCCGCGGTGGCACCGGCGATCCTGATAGGGCTCGCGAGCGTTGCGATATCGGGCGCGGCACTCTGCCGTCCGCATTCCCGCTGCCGCAACGACGGGACGGGGTCCGGGCGGCGTTGACGAGTCCTTGAAAGGGCCCATCGAGCCTGTCGGCCGCATGGGGGCGCGGGTTATGCCCCCATGCGGCCTCGGTCGGGCCGACGAGCGGCCGATCGGGTTAGAGGGTCTCCACCGCCGCCTTGACGGAGCGGACTTCGGCCATGCGCGCCGCGGCCTCGAGATTGCCGTCATGCTCGATGGCCGCAAGCGAGCGGTACATCCACGCGTTGACGTTCGGGTCGGTGTCCGTCTTGGGCTTCATGGCGATAGCGAGGTGCTTAAGCTCATCGAGCAGCTGCGTCTTGATGCCGCCGAGCTCGAATATGTTGGCGATGTCGTGAGCGGGGACGCCGCGCTTCTCGCTCACGTGGTCGATGAGGCCGGTGATCGAGGAGACCTGTTCGTCGCGCTGGTCGTCGGTCAGGGAGTCGTCCAGAGATGCGAGGCCGTTGATGACTACGGATGCGGGATGGCCGCAGGGGACGAAGTCCTCGATGCGGTCCATGGCCTGCGTGATCGTGGCGCCGAGGCCGACGAGCGCGCCGGCGAGCTGTGCGTTTTGGTCGTTCATGGATAACCTCCTTATGAGGGCAAACGAAATGCGGGCTGAACGATAGGGGTGTGCTGGGCGCAGTTCAAGGTTTATGACGGTTTCTTCATCTGTGTGGAGAAACCCTGATGCGGACAATATGGCGCGAAATAGCGAAAAAGCGCAGGTAGCACCCCTCTATATGAAATCGATTCCATATACCGTTCACCGATTGCACAAACGTCTGCGATCCGGATGTTGAAGTTGATGCGCACGCGTGCCGCGAGAAGCCTCGCGTGCGGGACGCTCGATGGCACGAGCAGATATCCGCAAGAAAAAAGCAGGTAGAGATAGATCTACCTGCTCGCGATGTGTGGTGGAGGCGCGGAGAATCGAACTCCGGTCCACGAAAGCTCCCTGATCGGCATCTCCAGGCTCAGTCGCTGGTTTGATCTCGGATGCATTGCGCGCAGCGACACGCTCGCAGCACCCTAACCGGTTCGATCTTAGCCCGCGCCATACCGGTTACGTGCGCGGGAGCACTCCCCTCAGATGACATCGGACCCGGGTCGGGGAAACTCCCGGGAGCGACGTGCCGCTATCTAATTAAGCAGCAAGAGCCAGCTGGGGCTCAAAAGAAGAGTTCTTGTCAATTCGTTTGACAGTACCCCTGTTTAACGTGGCGAGGAGACCACGGCCTGCTTCCTCTCTCAGAACTATCGCGTCGAAACCAGTCGCCCCCTCATGAAGAAGGACACCGGGCGGCACCGCCGCTCGACGTGTCAAGGTTCGCACAGCCCAACGGGTCGTGGGCTACGTATTCTACCACGTTCTCGCCGTGAACATACGGTGGGCTGCCGGATACGGGCAGACGGTCGTCACATGTGGCCGTGCGCGGGGTTTCGGCTGCCGCCTTCGCATTATTCGTGTGCGGGTTTGCCGCGGAGCCCTTTGTGGTAGAAGAGCACAAGACGAAGGGGCGCGCGGGAAAGAAGGCATCGGATGGATCAGCGTGCAGCGAATGCGGGCAAGACGGCTATCGTCCTCGAAGGCGGCAGCTTTCGTGGGCAGTTCACGGCCGGCGTGCTCGACGTGCTCATGGAGCACGGCATCCAGCCCGACGCCTGCTTCGGCGTGTCCGCGGGCGCCCTGAACGGGCTCAACTACAAATCCCGTCAGATCGGCCGCGGCAACCGCGTGAACCTGACCTTCTGCAACGACAGCCGCTACATCGGCACCAGGTCGTTCGCGCGCAGCGGCAGCCTCATCGGCTACGACTTCATGCTGAACGACGTGCAGGACCGCATCGACCCCTTCGACAACGAGGCGTTCCAGGCGAACCCGCTGCGCCTGTACGCCGTGGCGACCGATATGGTCTTCGGCACCGCTGCGTACCTGGAGGTCGCCAACGCCGTGCTGGACATCGACGTCGTCCGCGCGTCGACCTCCCTGCCGCTCATCACCCAGCCGGTCGAGCTCGACGGCCACCTCTACCTCGATGGCGGCGTCGCCGACTCGGTGCCGGTCGAGCACGTGCTGGAGGAGGCGGGGTTCGACCGCGCGGTCGTCGTGCTGACCCAGCACCGCTCCTATGAGAAGGGCCCCTACGAGTTCATGTCCGCCGCCCGTGCGCGCTACGCCGAGTACCCCTATCTGCTCGAGGCCCTCGAGACGCGGCACGAGCGCTACAACGAGCAGCGGCGCCGCATCTGGGAGTACGAGCGGGACGGACGCGTCCTGGTCGTCGCCCCGCCCCGTCCCGTCGAGGTGGGGCATGTCGAGCACGACCCCGTCAAGCTCCTCGAGCTCTATATCGAGGGGCGCCAGGAGTGCGCGCGGCTCCTGGACTCGATCCGGGCCTTCCTGCGGTAGGGCTCCCGGCCGCCCTGCGGGCCCGGATCGGGGCCTCCGGTTCGGCGCCGCCCGCTTCGCACCCCTGCCCAGACGGTCCCGGCCGCACCGGTCCGACCTCCCCGACATGTGCAGAAACTCTGACCGCGGGCGAACCGCGCATTGACCCCGTCGGCTGCCGCGCTATAATTCTTCAGTCATTTGCAGAGCCCCGTGAATCTCTGTTAAGACACGTACTGTACATGGAGGAGTCAAGTGATTCAGAAGTCGACTCACTACGCCAAGCAGGGTGAGGTCGCCCGCAACTGGGTCCTCGTCGATGCCGAGGGTGCTGTCCTGGGCCGTCTCGCCACGCAGATCGCCATGATCCTGCGCGGTAAGAACAAGCCGCAGTACACGCCCAACTCTGACTGCGGTGACTTCGTGGTGGTCATCAACGCCGATAAGGTCCAGCTTACCGGCAACAAGGCCGACCAGAAGGTCTACTACCGTCACAGCGGCTACAACGGCGGCCTCAAGGCCGAGAGCTTCCGTCAGGCCATGGCCAAGCACCCCGAGCAGGTCATCGAGCGCGCCGTCCGCGGCATGCTCCCCAAGACCACCCTCGGCCGCGCCCAGCTCAAGAAGCTCAAGGTCTATACCGGTGCCGAGCACCCGCATGCCGCTCAGAACCCCACCAAGATCGAGCTGGAGGCATAAAAGATGGCTGAGAACACCGTTGTTTACTACGGCACCGGCCGTCGCAAGAACGCCGTTGCCCGCGTCCGTATCGTCCCCGGCACCGGCAAGGTGACCATCAACAAGCGCGATGCCGTCGAGTACTTCGGCCGCAAGCAGCTTCTCGAGGACGCCCTCGCGCCCTTCAAGGTCACCGACACCGCCGGCACCTTCGACGTCATCGCCCTGTGCGACGGCGGCGGCATCTCCGGTCAGTCCGGCGCCCTGCGCCTGGGCATCGCCCGCGCCCTGCTGAAGGCCGGCGACTACCGTGCCGACCTCAAGCGCGCCGGTTTCCTCACGCGCGATGCGCGCGTCGTCGAGCGCAAGAAGTACGGCCTCAAGAAGGCCCGTCGCGCTCCGCAGTTCTCCAAGCGTTAATCGCTTCGCGGAGATCATCCGTTCAGGCGGGACCTGCCATTCGGCGGGTCCCGTTTTTTTGCCGCACGGTGCCGCGCTCACCGTCAGGTAGACCGTCTAAGGGTCAAAATCGACAACTCGCGGGAATCTCCGATGCGGTAGGATTGTGATAGCTATCCTTCGCACGGGTTACAAGGAGGGGCATGTTCAGCAGGTTTCTCAAGTCGTTCGGCCTGCGGAAGCGGAACAGCGTTCTGCTTTCGCCTCTGGCGGGCAAGGTCATCCCCTTGTCCGAGGTCAACGATCAGACCTTCGCTGCGGGGCTGCTGGGTCAGGGTGTCGCTATCGAGCCCACGGGCAACAAGGTCGTCGCGCCGTCCGATTCCAAGATCGAGGCGATCTTCCCCACCGGGCACGCGCTCGCGCTCCATACCGAGGAGGGCCTCGACGTCCTGATCCATATCGGGTTGGACACGGTCAAGCTCGACGGGAAGTACTTCCACGTCAAGGCGAGCGTCGGACAGACCGTCAAGCAGGGCGACGTGCTGATAGAGTTCGACCGCGAGGCGATCGAGCGGGAGGGGTTCGATGTGACGGCGCCCATCCTCATCTGCAACTCGGTCGAGTTCGCGAGTATCCGGGGGAACGTCGGCGATACGGTCTCTGAGCTCGACCAGCTCATCACCGCGCGGGAACGCTAGGTTGCAAGGTCGGTCGCGCGCATCCGCAGCGGGGCCGATAGGGAAGTCGGTTGATAGCGAGAAAAGGGGATCAACATGATTTCAATCGTACGGGCACGCGACTACGACGACATGAGCCGCAAGGTCGCCAACATCATCTCCGCCCAGGTGATCTTGAAGCCGGATTGCGTGCTCGGCCTGGCGACCGGCTCGACGCCCATCGGCGCCTACAAGCAGCTGGTCGAGTGGTACGAGAAGGGCGACCTCGACTTCGCCCGCGTCTCCACCTACAACCTCGACGAGTACCGCGGCCTTCCGGGCGACCACGACCAGAGCTACCGCTACTTCATGGACACCAACCTGTTCGATCATGTGAACATCGACAAGTCCCGCACGCACGTGCCCGACGGCATGGCCGAGGACTACGAGGCCTCCTGCGCCGCGTACGACGCCGCGGTCGCCGCCGCCGGCTATCCCGACCTGCAGCTGCTCGGCATCGGCAACAACGGCCACATCGGCTTCAACGAGCCGGACGACCACTTCTCGAAGGGCACGCACCTGGTCGACCTGACCGAGTCCACCATCGAGGCCAACAGCCGCCTGTTCGACAGCATCGACGACGTGCCCCGCCAGGCGTTCAGCATGGGCGTGCAGACGATCATGTTCGCGAAGATGATCGTCGTGGCCGCCAACGGCAGCAAGAAGGCGCAGGCCGTGCACGATATGTGCTTCGGCCCGGTGACCCCGCAGTGCCCGGCGTCCATCCTCCAGCTGCATCCCAACACGGTGCTCGTCGCCGACGAGGAGGCTCTGGCGCTGTGCGCCGACGAGTTGGCGTAGCCGCCCGTCCAGCCGCCTCCGCGGCGTCCGCAGCCGGCCGCATGCGCGGCGGGAGGCGGAAATCCGAGGGGGCCGGCACCTGATACCGATGCGGATCCCCGCCCCTCCGGGCACGGTGCTCGGAGGGGCGGGGTCTTTTGTGCCGCGATGGGGTCCGGGCGGGGCGGCCGCCGTAGGGCGATGGGCGGCACGTATGGGGTCAGCGCCTCCCGCTTCGAGGTGCGGGTGACCGTACGGGAGAAGGTCCGCGCGCATGGGGGCGGTGCGATCTGCGAGAAGGGACGCTGGAGCGAAACGGCATTGCCTCCAAATCCTGCCGTGCGAAGCCCTGCCGGATGGGCTGGGACGGGGTATGCGTCTCGCTCGATGCGCTCGGGCGCCGGCGTCGGTGGGGGCGCACGGGTTATCGACAGGAGGGCCGCGGTCATGCCGGCAATCCCGGCGGACCTTACCGCTATCCGACACGGTGGGAGATGCCCGATGGGTTGTCCGCTTTGTCACGTTGTAGACGTAAAATGAATAGAATCTTCAGAAAATGCGCTGTACCGTATGCTGCGCTTTGCCGAAACGGACCCGCGCGGCTCCACAATCGCTCGGGGAGCGATACGAGGGGATGGACGGTGCTGTTCGGGGGCGCGCCGTCCCGAGGGCCCCCGTCGGGAGACCTTCCCCGGAATCGGGGTGGCGGCTTACCGGGGTCTTACCGGCACGCGGAAACGGGGGAGAACCCCGTTCGCGCCCGGGGCGCCCTTCGATATCGTTGCTCGCGAGGACTTCGAGTGTGGGGAGCGAACGAAGATGTCGGATGGAGCGAAGGCCGTCGAATCGTCGGGGCGCGGGTACGGGGTCGAGCGATTCGACGCGCCGCCCATGGGGATCGAGACGGGGCTGACGGTGAGGCGCGAGCGGCTGCTGAGGGAGCTCGCGTTCAAGGCGGGTGAGGCGGGCATCGCGCTCGTGTGCGCCCCGAAGGGGTTCGGGAAGACGACCCTGCTGTTCCAGTACGCGGCGACGGTGCGGTCGGACCCGGAGCGCGGCAGCGTGGAGCTCATCGACGCGGGGCGCATGGCGAAGCACGAGCTGCGCGACCTGCTCGAGGAGATCGGGCAGGGGCAGCCGGTCGAGGCCAGGCCCCTGATCGCCATCGACGACGTCCCGCGTCTCGAGAAGGAGGAGGCGCGCCGCATCGCCGACCTGCTCCGCGCCCTGCGCGGACGCGGGTTCGAGGTGGTCGCGTCCTGCCTGCCGTCGAACCGGGCGTTCCTCTCGACGCTGGGGGATTCCGCCAAGATAGCCCCGCCCGCCCTGGCGGTCCAGCCAGGGGAGTACGCCCAATGGGCCCGGGCGTTCTCCATCGCCCCGTCGCTCGATGTGTACGAGCTGACCCAGGGCGTCCCGGCGCTCGTGGTGCAGCTTCAGGACGCCACGGGCGCCCAGATGGGAGGCAGTCTGCTCGAGGCGGGCATCGAGGAGCTCTACCAGGGCGTGATGGGGGAGCTGAGGCGCGAGCGGGACTCCCTGTACCGCATCGTCTGCCTGATGCTCCTCATGGGCTCGGGGTCGTTCGAGGAGCTCGAGCGCTCGGGGCTGCGGGTGAGGCAGGAGACCCGCTCGCGGCTGGCGCGCGACTACCCGGTCTTCGCGCTCGGCGGCGGGACCGGCTCGTTCGGATGCCTGGGGGACGAGGACGGGGCGGGGGTTCGCCTGCGCCGCGATATCGCGGCGCGGAGGCCGGAGTTCGCCACGCAGGCGGTGCGCCTGCTCATCCGGGCCGGCAGGGTCGATGCGGCGGTGCGGCTCATCGGACTCGTCCTCGACTCCCGTGCGGCGGCGGGCACCCTGGCGCAGTTCCCGGTCCACTTCGCGCTCGCGGGGCATGCGGCGTTCGTGAGCAGGGTCTTCGCGGAGATGGGACGCGTGCCGGCCGCGGGGATCGAGACCGGGGCGCTGCTCGCCGTCTACACGGCGGCGCTGACGGCGGGGGAGTACCACAACGCGCGCAGGGCGGCCGTGGAGCTGCGCCGCCGCGCCGATGAGATCCCGCAGCAGGTCGATCCGGCGGACTGGGGCGTCGCCCGCGCCCTGAGCGAGGCCTGGGGGCCGGTGAGCGGGACGGAGCTGCCCGAGCTCGACCGCGGGTTCTCCCCTGAGCGCGAGCCCCGCGCCGCGGCGAGGCTGCGGGCGCATGCGCGGGGGTACCGGGAGCTCATCGGGGGTAGCGGGGCCCCGCTACCCGCCGAGGCCCGTGAGGCGGCCCCTTCCTCCGCGGCGGACAACGCGCTCGACGTCCCCGGCGTGCTCCTCGCGACCGACCGGTGCCTGGAGTCCGCGCTGCGCGGGGACGGGGTCATCAAGTCCCAGCTGGACGACCTCGAGGATCTGGCGGAGGTGCTCGCGGAGCGGCGCCTTGTGCCCCTGTCCGTGCGGGTGAGGATGACGGCGAGCGCGTGCCGCATGCTCGCCGGCCTTCCCGTCACCGACGAGCGGGGGTTCGTGGACGCAGGGACGATGGCGGTGCGCGAAGGGGACCTCGCGACGCAGCTGTTCTGCCTCGCGGCGGAGGGATGGCAGGCGCTCGCGCTCAAGCAGACGGTCACCGCGCAGTTCCGCGGCCAGCAGGTGCTGAAGCTCGCGGAGCCGGGGCAGTCCTTCCTCCGCAGCTGGGGCACGATGCTCGAGCGCACCTCGTACCTGCGGGGGACGTCCCGGGTCAAGATCAGGGAGGATGCCGAGGCCCTCGACCTGTACCGGGAGGACTGCGGGCCCGCCGAGGCGTGGGCGGTGGCGATGCACCTGGCTGCCGCGCGGTTCGATTCCGAGCTGTCGGCGTGGTTCTCGCTCAACAAGGCGGTGATGCTCGAGCCCGGGTTCCGCCCCATCGCGCGCCACGCCCTGGCGCTGCTCGGTGCGCGCTGCGAATCCCTGCGCAGCATGATCCCGCGCGGCCTCCTCGCGCGCTACGTCCGCGGCGACGAGGCTCCCCTGGCGGAGCGGACGCTGTTCGAGGTGGTGAACGGCACCTCGGGGGCGGAGGCCGGGCAGGTGGTCATCAACCTGTTCGGGGGCTTCCACGTCGAGCGCAACGGGCACGTGCTCACCGATGAGATATGGCGGCGCAAGAAGACGAGCGTGGTGGCCGCGCGCCTGACGCTCAGCCTGGGATCGTTCGTGAGCAGGAGGACGATCATCGACGAGCTGTGGCCGGATGCGGGCTACTCGCGGGGGAGGGAGAGCCTGTACGTGACCCTCTCGTCGCTGCGACGGGCGCTCGGCCAGCGGGAGGAGGGACTCCAGTACCTGCTCACGCAGGGTGACGGCGTGGCGCTCAACGGGGAGCTCATATACTCGGATGTCAGGCGGTTCGACGGGCTCGCGCGCGAGATCCTGCTCAGCGGGGAGGATGCCACGTCGCCTCAGATCGTCGAGGCGAGCCTCAAGATGGAGCAGCTCTACACGGGTCCGCTGTATCTGCCCGATTGCGGCGACCCGTCGTTCTTCGCGCGGATGCGGCGCGCGTTCGCGACGCGCTTCGTCGACTGCATGGTCCGCGGGATCGATGCGGCGCTCGCGGCGGAGAACCTCTCGTCCGCCTCATGGCTCGTGGAGTCGGCGCTGCGGCACGCGCCTGCACGCGAGGACCTGATCAGGCGGGCGATGAGCGTATACGACCTCTGCGGGCGCCGGCGGGAGCTCGTCGAGCTCTACAACGGTCACCTGCACTACCTGAAGAACGAGCTCGGGGCGGTGCCCGAGCCGGAGACGAGAGCGGCCTACGAGAGGATCGTGGACCGGTCGAGGAAGGCGGTGATGATGTAGGGGGCGGGCCCGCGCGGGCCGCGGCGAACGGGAGCCGGCTGCGGCGGCCGTCAGGCGAGCTTGATGTGCTCGATGTCGGTGCGGGAGCTCTCGCGGTAGAGCGAGAAGCGGTGCCCGATCACCTGGACGACCTCGGCGCCGGTGCGCTCGGCGAGCTCGCCGGCGGCCTCGCGGGCGGAGAGGTCGGAGCCGTCCTGCACGCCGCACTTGATGAGCTCGTGGGCCTCCAGGCTCTGCTCGGCCTGCTCGACCACGCCGTCGCTGACGTCGCCGCGGCCGATGAGGATGACGGGGTTGAGATGGTGGGCGAGGCTGCGGAGCTGGCGGATCTGCTTGCCGGTCAGTGCCATGGGATGCGCGCTTCCTTTCTGCTGCGTGCGGTAGATGCCGGTACACGATAGCCCAGAGCTGGGAGAAAGGCCAGAGCGCCACGCATTCTCCGATATTTGGGCGAGGGTCCTCCCGTCGGGGTGCCGCGCGCCTATACTGGTCCGTACCGGCGCCGTGCGCAGCGGCTGCGGGACGACCGAGGAGGCACCATGGAAGACCGTTCGGGACATCGGGGCGACCGGGGGGTCGTCGCGCCCATCGACGCGGCCCAGGCCGCCCGCCGCGCCGCCCGGGCGGACGCGTCCGAGGTCGACCGGTTGCGCGCCGCGGCGGCGGGGAGCGCGCGTG